>JALZNL010000298.1 GCA_030857715.1 Actinomycetota bacterium
GAGTACGGTTTCATCCCCCAAGCCTAGCACCGGATCAACACTTACGCTAACCGCTGTCAGCACGGCGCTTCGCGCCTTTCAGCACGTCCCCTCCGGGGACTTTCAGCACGCCGTCTTCGACGGCTTTCAGCCAAACGACAGCGCATCGATGCCCCGGAACGACCGCACCATTCTCGGCTAAGGTCAGGGGGACCGACAGCTCCGTCGATAACGGCCCGGCCGACGGGACCGGGCGGATTCCGAACGGCAAGAAGCTGACATGCTGAAAGCGAGGGCCGCAGGCCCGAGGCGTGCTGACGAGCGGAGCCCGAAGGGCATAGCGGGCTGACTAGCTCCCGAACAGGCGTCGGACCCAGCCGGGGAGGCCGCCGGGGCCCTCCTGCGTCGCCTTCTTGTAGTCCTTCAGGTCGTCCGGATGGACGGGGGCGCCGGACTCGCCGAGGAGCGCCCGGGCGTCTTCGATGCGGGAGGGCGGGATGCCTGAGGGGAAGGTTACTTCGACCATAAAGTCGTTGTTCCAGCGGACGCGGTAGATGCGCAGGCCGGTGAGCTCCCGGTCGTCGAAGCGCCGGTCCAGGTCGGCGGCGGCGGCGCGGGCCTCCTCTTCGCGGGCGAACTGGTAGCCGAGGGAGACGGGTTCCGCGCCGCGCTCGGACACTAGAGGCCGTCCATCCTCGACATCCAGAGGCCGGGGTCGCGCACCTCCGCCAGGGTGGGCAGGTTCTCGGGGCCATTCCAGACGCGGTTGAGGCCCTCCATCCCCTGGCGGCGGGCGACGGCGTCGGCGAACCGTTCGCCGAGACGGTACTGCTCCAGCTTCACGTCCATGCCGGTGAGGCGGAAGACGGCCGTCTCGAAAGGTGGGCGGTGGGCCCGGCTCCTCGCCATCCGGTCCTTGAGGTGCTCGTAGTGCGGCACGAGGTTCATGCCGACGTTGTGCATCACGAAGTCCGAGTAGCCCTCGATCACGGACATCGCCGCCTGCATCCGGTCGAAGGATTGGCGCTGCTCGGGGCTCATCACCAGCTCCATCGACCGACCTCCGGTCTTGAGGTTGGTCGAGAGGCGCCGCACCGTCTCCCTGACGCCGAGCCGCTCGGACAAGGGACCAACGAGGTTCTCCAGCAGCCCGCCGAGGTGGCGGCGCAGCCAGGGGTAGCCCTCGAACTGCAGGGCGTGGGTCATCTCGTGCAGCACGATCCAGAGCCGCAGCCCGTCCAGCGGAACCCCGAGCCTGCCCGCCGCCGCGGCTATGTTCCCGTCCAGAAAGAAGACCTTGCCCGGTCCGCTGATCTCCTGTTTGGAGAGCAACGGTCCCGTGTCGTACTGGCCGAGCACCCTCGATGAAAGGAACCCCAGCAGCAGGCCCATCTGGGCCGTCAGGGTGGCACCACCGAGCGCCCACGTGACGTTCCCGGCGCCCTCGGTCGCCCGCTTGAGGACGGGCTCCATGAGCAACCCGAAGCCCTCGATATTGAAATCTATCCACTCCGTCCGGTCGGCCACCACGAGCCGGCGGGTGGCGTCAGTACCCGGCGGAAGCTCGATGCCGGCGAAATCCGAGAGTGGCATCAGGGTCTCCTCGACGGCGGCCTGATAGTCGAAGTCGCGGGCGGGCGCCCTCTCCGTGCGGGAGGCAAGGGTGACCGCTATCGCGCGGGCGGCGTTCCAGGAGATCACTGCAAAAACTCTGTGTCGGTAAACATGGGGTGAGTATATACGCTGCCAACGCGCGGCCCGTCCTGATTGTCCTGATGGACCCCGCGGGTTATATTAAGTGCATGCTAGGAGTCGGAGGCAGCGAGATAATCGTAATAGGCCTGATCTTCCTGATCATCTTCGGCCCGGGTTCCCTCCCGAAGATGGCCAAGGACGTCGGCCGCTTCGTCAGCGAAGCCCGCCGCGCCGTGGACGACTTCAAGGAGGAGATCACCTCCGCCGCCGACGATGACGACGAGGAAGACGACCGCCGCAAGAAGAAGTAAAGCTGTCAGCATTTCAGCCGGTCAGCTTCTTGACTCCTGACCTCACCCTGCTGCATTTGAGTGACCGCTTTTACCAGTATCTTTCCTTCAGACGGCCCGTCAAACGCCCCGTGCGGCGACTAGACACGACGTGGCTAACGGGCTGACGAGCTGCCGTCAGGCGGCGTGCTGACAAGCTGTCCGGCTACTCCCCCGGCACGTAGAGGGCGCGGTGGAGGGGGTTCTCGTGGTGGCTCCAGCCGCCGGGGCTGACGTTTTTCGTGGACTCCAGGTACATCTCCGTGCGGGCGTCGAGGTTGTCCGTGAGGTGGACGAGGAGGGCTTCGAGGGTCTTGGGGCGTTCGGGGGAGCCGTACTCCGTCTCGCCCTGGTGGGCGATGAGGAGGTGGGAGAGCCTGAGGCTCAGCTCCTCGGGAAAGCCGGGGAGCATGGCTATGTACTGGGACACGAGGCGTTCGCCGAGGACGACGTGGCCCAGGAGGCGGCCCTCGGTCGTGTAGGCGAAGCCGCCAGCCCCCCAGGAGAGCTCGCGCACCTTGCCGACGTCGTGGAAGATCGCCCCGAAGAGCAAGAGGTCGCGGTCCACGGGGTAGACCTCCGCGAGCGAGCGCGCGACCCTCGAACAGTTCACAGAGTGCTCCAGCAGGCCGCCGATCCTCGCATGGTGCATCCCCTTGGCTGCGGGCGCCTGGCAGAAGGCCTCCCAGAAAGGCGCGTCGGAGACCATCAGCTCGAAGAGCTGGCGAAGGTCTTCGTTCTCCAGGTTTCGGCCGGCAGTCTCGAGCTCGGCGGCGAGCGCCCGGCGGTCCTGCTCGGTGGCGGGCAGGTAGTCCTCTTCGGTAACCTCCTCCTTGCCCATAACGCGCAGGCTGTCGAGCTTCACCTGCAGCGTGCCGCGGTACTCGTGGGCCTGGCCCTCGACGTCCACGTAGGCGGGGCCTGGGATCTCCTGCATGAGGTCGTCCGGGAGACGGCCCCACATGCGGGCGTCCACCGATCCGGTGCGGTCCACGAGCTTCAGGGAGAGGTAGGGAGCGCCGCGGCTGTCCTTGCGAACCGCGGCGTCCACCGCCATAAAGCTAGAGCGCAGCCTCTGCCCGGGCTCGATGTCCCGGGCCCAGAGCTTCTCCTTCTGGCGCCTGGCCTCCAGGTTAACCCTTAACCGCGCCGGCCGTCAGGCCCGAGACGATCCGTCGCTGGAAGATAAGGACCATGATGACCAGCGGCACCGTGACGACCACCGCGGCGGCGGCCTGCGCCCCGTAGTCCGTCGTGTACTGGCTGGCGAAGTTCGGGATCACGACCGTCACCGGCTGGGTGTCAGGCGTCAGCAGGAACGTCGTCGCGAACAGGAACTCGTTCCAGGCGAAGATGAACGTGAGGATCGCCGTCGTGAAGACGCCGGGCGCCGCGAGCGGCACTATGACTTTCCTGAACGCCTGGATGGTCGTCGCCCCGTCCACCTTGGCGGCCTCTTCCAGGTCCCTCGGCAACTCGCGGAAGAACGCGACCAGCAGCCAGACCGTCAGAGGCAGGGCGAAGACCACGTCCGTGATGATGACCGACGCCAGGGTGTCGATGATGCCGAAGGCGCTGAACTGGATGAACAGGGGGGCGATGATCGCCACGCCGGGGAAGAAGCTGATCGCAAGTATCAGCGTCATGATGATCCCCTTGAAGCCGAACCTGAGACGGGCTATGGCGTAGGCCGCTATGGAGCCGAAGAAGAGGCAGATCACGGTCGTAACCCCGGAGATGATGACGCTGTTTATGAGCGCCTGCTGGAAGGCCGCGTCGCCGAAGATCGTGCCGTACGAGACTCCCGTTGGGCTCGTGGGCAAGAGGGTCGGGGGCGACTGGAAGAGCTCGCCGCGGGTGATGATGCTCATCTTGAAGATCCAGATCAGCGGGAACATGCTCACAAGCACGAAGAGCGTCAGGAACACGTAGAAGAGGACCGCGCTTAGATTGCCCTTGCCGCCTTTCGATGCCGTTGCGCTAGCCATACCTACTCCTCCGTGGAGGTCTGCATTCCCAGACCGTAGATAAAGAACAGGGCCAGAAGGAACGAGGTGACGAAGATGAACACCGACGCCGCGTTGCCCTGGGCGAACAGGAGCTGGCTGACCCTGACCGACTTGTAGACGAAGGTACTCAACGACTCGAGCTCGCGG
>JALZNL010000023.1 GCA_030857715.1 Actinomycetota bacterium
GCTCTATGCCGGGGCGGGAGATAGGGGCGACGAGCAGGGCGTCGCCGAGGAGGAACTCGTCGTCCGCCGTGTAGGTCGTCTCGTCTTCCGGGTACTCGAAGAGGAGGGGGCGCAGGATGGGGGCTCCGGTGCGGTGGCACCCCTCGAAGAGCGTGTAGAGGTGGGGGAGGAGGCGTTGGCGGAGCTTTATCATCTTGCGGCACACCGACTCGTAGGGCTCGCCGAAGGCCCACGGCTCCTGGCGCCGGGTGCCTATGGCGGTGTGGTTGCGGCAGAACGGCTGGAAGGCGCCCATCTCCGTCCAGCGGGCGAGGAGCTCCCCGTTGCCGTCCCCGAAGAAGCCCCCGATGTCCACGCCGGCCCACGCCACGCCCGAGAGCCCGAGGTTCTGGAGCTGGGGCATGCTCATCCAGAGGTGCTCCCACCACGAGGAGTTGTCCCCCGTCCACTGCATCGCGTGCCGCTGGAGCCCCGCGTAGCCGGCCCGCGTTATGACGAACGGGCGCTCGTCGGGTCTTAGCTTTAGCAGTCCTTCGCGGGCAGCGCGGGCGACGAGGGAGCCGTAGGTGTTGTGGATCTGGGCGTGCCACTTGGGCTCGCCGCCGCTGCCGCCGGGGTGAACCACGTAGTCCGGCATCGTGGACTGGCGGGGGACGAAGAGCGCGGGCTCGTTCATGTCGCACCAGATCCCATCGACCCCGACTTCCGTGAGGACCTTGTGATTCTCGCCCCACCACTCCCGCGCCTGGGGGTTCGTGAAGTCGGGGAAGGCGCAGACGCCAGGCCAGACGGCGTTCTGGTAATCCTCGCCCTCTTTCGTCTTGCAGTAGAGGTCGCGGTCCCGCCCCTCGACGTAGACGGGGTAGTCCTCGTCCACCTTCACGCCCGGGTCCACGATGGTCACGACGTGGAAGCCCTGCTCGTGGAGGTCCGAGATAAGCCCCTCGGGGTCGGGGAACCTCTCCCTGTCCCAGGTGAAGACGCGGTAGCCGTCCATGTAGTGGATGTCGAGGTAGATCACGTCGCACGGTATGTCCCGCTCCCGGAAGTTGCGCGCCACGTCCCTGACCTCGGCCTCGTCCATGTAGGAGTAGCGGCACTGCTGGTTTCCCAGAGACCACAGGGGGGGCATCGGGATCCGGCCGGTCAGCTCGGTGTAGCGATCCAGCACGTCCGCAGGGGCCGGGCCGCAGAAGACGTAGTAGACGACGTCCCCGCCCTCGGCGCCGAAGTACGCGCGGTCCTCGTCCTCGAGCGCGAGGTCGAACTCTATGCGGTGCGTGTTGTCGAAGAAGAGGCCGTGGGCCTTGCCGCCCGCCATCGAGAGGACGAAGGGGATGGAGGAGTAGAGGTTGTTGAACGAGGCCGTGTGTCCCTCCGGCGGGTCCACGTTCCAGAAGACCTGGTGGGAGCCCGTCTTCTCCAGACCACTGGTCCGCTCCCCGCACCCGAAGTACCGCTCGCCCGCGGCCCGCTTCTTGTACAGCCGGACCGGGCTCCCGAGCGGCTGGCTGAACACGTCCGCGCCAGGCGTCACGACAGGGCCCATGCCGAGGTCCTCGTCGTCGGCCGCGAACTCCCTGCCCGAGTCGTCGGTGAACCGGACGCGCAGGGGGTCCAGCGTGACGTGGGCCGTCGCGGCGGTGGTGGAGAGCGTCAGCTCGTGGTCGGACTCTTGCATGGAGATCTCCACGGGCTCCCAGTCTTCCTTGGCGATGGCCTCGGTGCGGTACCGCGGCGTCCGGCCCTCCGGGAACATGCCCACGCGAAAGAGGTCGGGGGCGAGCGCGGTTACCTCGACCGTGGCCTGGCCGGATCTCAACCGAAGGCCCCGGTCGCCGTGGTCCGCGAGCTCCCCCGCGCCGAGCGGCTCGTACGCTCCTCCGGTCTCCGGCCGCCTCTCTATCATTGCTCTACCTCCGTGAGGTTTCAGGTACCGCTAGGGTTGGCATTCTACGGGCTACTTGTGCTTGCCGCTTTTGGGTCGGACGGTGCCGCCGAGGAGGAAGACCGCGGTGCTCAGGCCCACGACGAGGTAGAGGGCGGTGCCGAGGCCGGCGAGCTCGGCGATAAAGCCGATGGTGGGGGGGCCGATGAGGAAGCCTGTGTAACCGGCGGTCGAGACGGCGGCCAGCGCCGGGCCGGTGGCGACGCCCTCCGTCTGGCCGGCGGCGCTGAGGGCGAGGGGGAAGACGACGGAGAAGCCCGCCCCGGCGCAGGCGAAGCCGACGAGGGCGAAGGCGGGGTTGCCGACGGCCAGGGCGACGCCGAGACCTGCGGCAGCCACGGCGCCGCAGAGGCGGACCAGGCGGGCCGGGCCAAACCTTTCGGCCAGGCCGTCGCCGAAGAGGCGGCCGAGGGCCATCGCAAGCGAGAAGGCCGCGTAGCCCGCTGCGGCGAAGCCCGGGCCGGTTTTGAGGGCGTTGTCCAAATAGACGGCGGACCAGTCGGACATCGCGCCCTCGCCGAGCAGGACGCAGAAGGAGATCACACCCAGGCCGAGCAGCGCCCGCGTTGGGCGGGCGAACGCGGGAGCGTCGCCGACGGCGGCGTCCGCGTCCGAGGGCAGGAGCGCCAGGTAGGCCGGGATCGCGGCGAGCGTCGCGAGGACGAAGACGACGAGAAAGTGGGGGAGGACGCCCACGCCCAGGTAGGCGACGCCGCCGCCGAGCACGGAGCCGGCCAGCGCCCCGAAGCTGAACGCGGCGTGGAAGGAGGACATGATGCGGCGTCCGTACCGCTCCTCGACCGCGACGGCGTGGGAGTTCATCGAGACGTCCAGAGCCCCGTTGCTCGCCCCGACGAGCACGAGCGCCAGGGCGAGGGCCGGCACGTTCGGCGCGAGGGCGAGCGGGATCAGGGAGACCGGGAGCAGGAGCGCCGTTGTCCCGACCACGCGACGGCTGCCGAGGCGGGAGATCAGGGCCCCCGTCACCGTCATCGAGAGGAGCGCCCCGACCGCGGCACCCAGCAGCGCCACCCCGAGGAGCCCCTCCCCGATTCTCAACCCGTCCTGCACCGCCGGTATCCTGACGAACCAGCCCCCGAGCGCGAACCCGTTGAGAGAGAAGACGGCGAGCACCGCGAGCCGGGCGCGCCGGAGATAGGTAGGCGGCTGTGGGGTCAACACGCTGCCCTCGACGGCCCCACGCGCCGGGCGGGAAAGAACTCGGTGACTTCGGCGTCTATCATCTCCACTCCCTCGAACCGCGCGACGCTCACGCGGTGGTTGCCGTCGTGGACGTAGTACTCACCCCCGACTTTGTACAGGATTACCGGCGGGAGATCCCGGCCCGTCCGGAACGCCAAATCAACCCGCTTCCACCGCCCGGCACTCGCCCGCGTGGGCATGAACCCCCGGTCGAAATCTCGCCACCGGCCTACGCTGCCGACCACCCGGCACACCTCGACGACTCTCACCCCGACGTACCGCCGGTTCTCGGCCCCAAACTCCCGCCGTGCGTCGTCGAAGGCGCGCAACGACGGGCACCGTCTCCCTACCCACGCCAACAACCTGCCAACCAACGCCCTTCTGCGGGCCCGGGCGTAGTCCAGATCCACCTGCTCCCGCACGTCCATCAACTCGACTACGCCACACTGCCTTTCTGAATCGTTTTACTTAATCGTTTCAGAAAAAGTATCATACGGCCCCGATGGGCGTCAACTCCGAAGAAGGGAAGGTTGGGAGGCGGGCCACCTTGAAGGAGGTGGCGGCCGAAGTCGGCGTGTCGCCTGCGACCGTTTCGAACGCGTACAATCGGCCGGACCAGCTCTCCGAGGGGCTACGCAAGAAGGTGATGGAGGCGGCGCGGCGGCTCGGTTACACCGGGCCGAACCCGACGGCGAGGGGTTTGAGGCGCGGGCGTGCCGGGGCCATCGGCGTCCTCTACGCGGACAGGCTCTCCTACGCCTTCGCCGACCCGGCGGCGGTGCTCTTCTTCGAGGGCGTATCGAGGGCCGCCGAGGAGGCCGGCTTCGGGCTCTTGCTCGTGCCGGGTTCGATCTCCGGCCGGCACGACCCGCAGGCCGTGAGGGGGGCCGCGGTCGATGGTTTCGTCGTCTACTGCATGGCGGAGGGCGACCGGATGATGGGGGTGGTCCACGACCGGCGGTTGCCGGCCGTGCTCGTGGACGATCCGCCGAAGGATCTCGCGGGGGGCATGCCCAACGTGAGCATCGACGACGAAGGCGGAGCCCGCGCTGCCGCGGAGCACCTCGTCGGGCTCGGGCACCGGCGCATCGCGGTTGTCACCTTCGAGCTGGCCCCGCAACCGGTCGGCGGCCTGGCGGACCTGGCCCGCCAGGCGCAGACCGCTTTCAGATCCACCCGCCTGCGGTTGGATGGCTACAGGGAGGCCGTCGAGTCCGCGGGCGTGCCCTGGGAAAGCATGCCCGTCTACGAGTGCCCGGAGAATCTCCCCGGAGAGGGGGAGAAAGCCGCGAAGATCCTGCTAGGGATGCGACCGCGTCCTACCGCCATACTGGCGACCAGCGACCAGATCGCCTTCGGTGTTCTGGAGGCCGCCAGGGGGATGGGCCTCTCCGTCCCGGGAGACCTCTCCGTTGTCGGCTACGATGACGTTCCAGAGGCGGCCCGCGCCAACCCTCCGCTCACCACCGTCAACCAGCCCCACGTCGAGAAAGGGTTGCTCGCGGGTCGTCTACTCGTCGCGCGGCTTGGTGGGGAAGAGGTCAAAAGCCCCGGACCGCTGCCGACCTATCTCGTCGTTCGGGGGTCCACGGCGCCGCCCCGCCTCTAAAAATCTATCTTATGGCCGACGCCCCGCTCGACGGCGCGGTCGTAGACGACGCGGGCGGCGGCGAGGTCC
This sequence comes from Actinomycetota bacterium, assembly GCA_030857715.1. The sequence continues at coordinate 4,830 of JALZNL010000023.1, forward strand.
TCGAGGGCGAGGCCCTGGCTGGCGAAGAGGGTTATGTCCTCCGGGCTCTCGCGCCCCGGGACGTGCCCGGCGATGACCTGGCCGAGCTCGTAGACGGCCTCGGGGAGAAGGGTGCCGGTCTCCAGGGAGGGCATGAGGTCCCCGGCTTCGAGGCCGAGCTCCTCGCGGGCGTCGGCGCAGACGAAGGCCGCCCGCTTGACGACCTCGCGGTCGATCTCGCTCTTGAACAGGAAGTTCGACCCGGCGGCGTTGACGTGCGTCCCCGGCCTGAGCCACTCACCGTGGAGCACCGGCTCCCCGGACGAGGTCACGGTCACCACGATGTCCTGGGCGGCCGGCTCCTCGGCGGCGTGGGTGGTCTCTATGTCCATCCCGAGCCTCTCGCCCATCTTCTCGGCGAACTTCTTGCGCGACTCTTCCTTGCGGCTAAAGACGATGACCCGTTCGAGGTTCCGGACGGCGGCTATGGCCTCTAGCTGGCTCTCGGCCTGCCAGCCGGCCCCGTAGATACCCAAGGTCTTCGCGTCCTGGCGGGCGAGGTGCTTCGTGGCGACGCCGCTTGCGGCGCCTGTGCGCATCTGGCCCATGCGGTCTGACTGGAGGATGGAGAGAAGTTCCCCGTTCTCCGGGTCGAAGAGCATAGTGTAGAAGCGGGCGCCGCCCCGCGCGACGGTGTAGGCCTTGAGGCCGAGGGCGTTTAGGTCGGGGGCGCCGGCGAACATGACGTTCAGGCCGCTCTTGGGGAGGGCGACGCGGCGGCGGGCGCGGTTGGTGGCGCGGCCCTCGGCCTGCTGGCGCAGGATGGCCTCCACGGCCTCAAGCGTTGCGGGCATGTCGAGGAGCTCTTCGACCTGGTCTTCCGTCAGGAGCAGGGTCACGAGCCCGTCCCCCTGTTCGTCGGGAGAGTATCGGCTAGAATTCCGGGGCTCATGCGGGTTCTCGTCTTAGACAACTACGACTCCTTTACGTACAACCTCGTCCAGTATCTGGGGGAGCTCGGCGCCGAGGTCCTCGTGCGCCGCAACGACGAGGTCACGCCGGAGGAGGTGGCCGATCTCCGCCCCGACAGGATAGTCGTCTCGCCGGGACCCTGCACGCCCAACGAAGCCGGGGTCTCCGTGGAGTTGATCGAAAAAATCGGTGGAAGTACGCCGCTGCTCGGCGTGTGCCTGGGGCACCAGAGCATCGGGCAGGCGTTCGGGGCCAGGATCGTGCGCGGCGAGCCCGTCCACGGGAAGACCGCGAAGATCCTGCACGACGGCGAGGGCGTCTACGCCGGGCTCGACCAGGGCTTCGAGGCCACCCGCTACCACTCGCTCGTCATCGAGCCCGAGTCCATGCCCGACTGCCTGCTCGTGACGAGCCGCACGGAGGACGGCACCATTATGGGCGTCCGCCACCGCGACTACCCGGTCGAGGGCGTTCAGTTCCACCCCGAGAGCGTCCTGACCCGCCACGGGCGCGACCTGCTCAAGAACTTCCTGGAAGGCTAGCCGTGCTCCGCGAGACGCTCCGGAAGGCCGCCGAGGGCCGGACGCTCACGGAGGGCGAGGCCGAGCGGGCGCTAGAGGCCATCATGGAGGGGACGGTCGCCCCGGCGGCCACGGCGGCGCTTTTGACCGCGCTCAGGGTCAAGGGCGAGGCGGTGCCCGAGATCGTCGGCTTCGCCCGCGCCATGCGCCGCTTCGCGGCATCGGTGGAAGCCCCGCCCGACGTCGTGGATACGTGCGGGACCGGAGGCGACGCCAAGGGGACCATAAACGTCTCGACCGCGGCGGCCTTCGTGGCGCGCGGGGCCGGGGTCGTCATCGCCAAGCACGGCAACCGGGCGGCGACGAGCCGGGCCGGCAGCGCGGACGTGCTGGAGGCTTTGGGCGCCGAAATAGAGCTCTCGCCCGAGCAGGTCTCCCGGTGCATCGAGGAGGCCGGTATCGGGTTCATGTTCGCCCGCACGCACCACCCGGCGATGCGGTTCGTCGCCCCGGTGCGGGCCGAGCTGCCCTTCAGGACCATCTTCAACCTGCTCGGGCCGCTGACCAACCCCGCCGGGTCCAAGCGCCAGCTCGTCGGGGTCTTCGGGGGGGCGTTCGTGCGGCCGGTTGCCGAAGCCCTGCGGGACCTGGGGGCGGAGAGGGCGCTCGTGGTCCACGGGACCGACGGGATGGACGAGATCACGATGAGCGCAAAGACGGTGGTCGCTGAAGTCTCGGACGGAGAGATAAAAGAGTACGAAATCTCGCCAGAAGACTTCGGCCTTACAAGGCACGCCCTCGACGGCCTCCTCGGCGGCGACGCCCACCTCAACGCCCGCATCCTGCGTGACGTCCTCTCCGGCGGGGAGACCGGCGCCGCCCGAGACGTGATCCTGCTCAACGCCGGGGCCGCGATCTTCGTCTCAGGCAAGACCGAGACTATCGAAGAGGGCGTCCGCCAGGCGGAGACCTCCATAGAGACAGGTGCGGCCGAGAGAGCCCTGGAAGACTTCGTAAAGGCCACCCGCCGAAAGACCGGGATCCCGTGAGCCGCGCGACCGTGCTCGAAGAGCTCGCCGCCGCGGCACTCCTCCGCGCCGGCGAACTCCGCGACACCACCGACCTCGACGTTCTCTACCAGGAGGCGCTCCTCTTCGAGAAACGGGACTTCGCCGGCGCCCTCCGCCGACCCGGCCTCTCCGTCATAAGCGAGATAAAACGCGCCTCGCCCTCCGCCGGTCCCATCAGGGAGGTAGATCCCGCCGAGTGGGGCATCGGCTACGAGCGGGAGGGGGCGAGCTGCCTCTCCGTCCTCACCGAGCCCGACCAATTCAAGGGCTCCCTCGAAGACCTCGACGCCGCCAGGAGCGGTACGGCGCTCCCCGTCATCCGCAAAGACTTCACCGTGGACGAGGCGCAGGTCCTCGAAGCCGGCGCCCGCGCCGACGCCGTCCTGCTCATAGCCGCCCTCTTCGACGCGGCCACGCTCGCCCGCTACGTCTCCCTGGCCGTCGAGATCGGACTGATCCCGCTGGTGGAGATCCACGACGAGGGTGAGGCGGACCTCGCCCTTGAGTCTGGCGCCCACGTCATCGGGGTCAACAACCGGAACTTGCGCGACTTCACTGTCAACCTCGGGACCTTCGAGCGCCTCGCCCCGAAGCTCGCCGGCGCGACACTCGTCGCCGAGAGCGGCGTCAAGTCCGTCGAAGATGCCCGCCGCCTGCGCGACGCCGGGGCTGACGCGGTACTGGTGGGGGAGGCGACGATGCGGGATCCTGCGCTTGTGGCGAGGATGGCCTCGCTGCCGTAGACGGGTCCGGTTGGGCCCACGGCCATCGCATCCTACACCGCACCCGCGGATCTATAGCCGACGATCGGGATCGAGCGTTCACCCGAACGGGGTAACCTGCAGGAAGTACTCGCGTTATCCAGGGCGTGGTTAGGATCTCAAGATGTCGAGATACACGGCCTCGGTCCGGGGCGATGGGGGCACGCCGAGCTCTTCCGACAAAAGGTTTCTGCAACGCTCGTAGACACGTAGCGCCTCTGCCCGGTTGCCCACCGCGGCGTGGGCCCGCATAAGCAGCTGGTAGCTCGTCTCGCGGAAAGGTTCGATGGATACCGTTTCTTTGGCGTGTTTCACCGCGTATCCTGGCTCTGCGTGCCAGATAGACGGCTCACTCAGGCACTCGTGAGCCCGCACCAGCACCTCGCGCAGCTCGGAGCGTTTGAGGGTTACCCACGGTCCCTCCTCACCCATCAGGAAGGACCTACGGGAGATCTGGTAAGCCGCTTGCGCCCATCCCCAGGCATCCCGCGGTTTACCCTTGCGCAGGGCGCTCTCCGCACGGTCGATGGCCGCACTGGCGGCTTCCGCGTCGATCCAGACGTCGGCCGGCAGCAATAGCTGGTAGTGGCCGAACGACCCGGTGAGGGCGACATCGGGAACACCGACGCCAGCGAGCAGCGCGCGCAGCTTGCTGATGAGGGCGCTGAGCGACCTCTCCCAGGAAGGAGGCACCGCGTCCGGCCAAAGCGTCTCGGCCAGCTCGTCCCGTGATACGGCCCTGAGGTGCTCGCCGACCAGGTGGGCGAAAACGAGGCGGCCCTGCCTTCCCATCAATCGCCGTTCACCGAGCAGGATCGTGCCGTTATCCTCGACGAGCACCCGGCCGGTTAAGTAGATCCTGAGCGGCATGCCTCAACCTCTCTACAACATGCTGCCAACATTCTAGCAACGGGCGTGGCGTAACATGCGATTAGGAAAGGAGGTGACACCGATGGCAAAGATCATGCAATGCGACTGCGGGCACGTCGTGCGGGGGGGAACCGACGACGAACTGGTGGCTAACGTGCAGAACCACGCGCGCGAGGTCCACGACATGGAGATCACCAGGGAACAGGTATTCGCGATGGCCCAACAGGAGTAGTCGCCTTCCGGAGGTCTCGTTCGAGCCAGCTAGGCGGAAGGTTAGTGGGGGACGCTCCGGTCCCGCTGCGCCCTCACTGGCCTTCGCTCTGGCATCGAGGCGCACTCGAGTAGATCGATAGGAGGAATCGCCGATGGTAACCTGGAGACCGGACCCCAGTTTCTGCCCCTCGCCCAAGATGGCTATGCAGGCGCCGCCGGAGAAGCTCGCCTACGTGGCGCTCCTGAACCCCAACGCGGCCTTGAACGGCGACGGTGACGGACGCCCGGACGCGCTTGCCGTCTTCGACGTAGATCCGGGCTCGGAGACCTACGGCCAGATCGCCGGTCGTGTGGACCTGCCCAACACCGGGGACGAGCTGCATCACTTCGGCTGGAACGCCTGCAGTTCGGCGCTGTGCCCCTATGCTCCGCACCCGCACATCGAGCGGCGGTACCTGGTCGTACCCGGCATCCGCTCTTCGCGCATCCACATCATCGACACCAAGCCCGACCCGAGAGAGCCGCGCATCGTCAAGGTGATCGAGCCCGAGGAGCTGCACGACCGCACGGGCTACAGCCGTCCCCACACCGTCCACTGCGGTCCGGAGGGCCTCTATGTGAGTACATTGGGCAGCCCCGACGGCGATGGCCCTGGCGGCGTCTTCGTCATGGACCACGAGAGCTTCGACCCCCTGGGACCCTGGGAGGTCGACCGGGGATCGCAGTACCTGTCCTATGACTTCTGGTGGCACCTCGGCCACGACACCATGATCACCAGCGAGTGGGGAACGCCCAATATGGTCGAAGGCGGCCTCGACCCCGCGAAACTCATGGCAAGCGAATACGGCCATAGGTTGCACCTGTGGGATCTGCGCAAGCGGCGCCACCTGCAGGCCCTGGATCTGGGAGAGAACTACCAGATAGTCCTGGAGCTACGCCCCGCCCATAACCCGAACAAAACCTACGGCTTCGTCAACACGGTAGTAAACCTCCAAGATCTCTCTTCGTCGATATGGCTGTGGCATCGCGAGAACGGCCGTTGGGGCATCCAGAAGGTGATCGACATCCCCGCGGAGCCGGCCGATCCGGACCAGCTGCCGCCCGCGCTGAAGGACTTCGCCGCGGTGCCGCCCCTGGTCAGCGACATCGTTCTCTCGCTCGACGACAAGTTCCTTTACGTCTCCTGCTGGGGCACAGGGGAGATGCGCCAGTACGACGTCTCCGACCCGTTCAACCCGAGGCACACAGGCTCTGTTCACCTGGGTGGGATCGTGCGCAAGACGGCGCACCCCAAGACCGGCCAACCCCTAAACGGCGGACCGCAGATGGTGGAGCTAAGCCGCGACGGACGCAGGGTGTATTTCAGCAACTCGCTCTACGCTGCTTGGGACGAGCAGTTCTACCCCGAGGGCATCGACGGTTGGATCGCCAAGCTGGACGTCGATCCCGGCGGCGGCCTCACCGTCGACGCCGACTTCTTAATCGAGTTCGCTGAAGGCGAAAGACCGCACCAGATTCGGCTGCAGGGTGGCGACTCGTCCTCCGACTCGTTCTGCTACGCCTCATGAGCGGCATGGCGCACGAGAACTGGCCCTGGCTGGCCCTGATCCTCCTGGGCGCCTACCACGGCCTGAACCCCGCGATGGGCTGGCTCTTCGCGGTGGCCCTCGGCTTGCAGGAAGGGCGCCGAGAGGCCGTTGTCAGGGCCTTCTGGCCCATCGCCCTGGGACACGCCGCCGCCGTCGTCCTCGTGGTTACGGCGGTACTGGCCGCGCAGGTCGTGGTCCCGCTGGACGTGCTCAAGTACCTCGGAGCGGGGGCGCTCATCCTCTTCGGGCTGTACAAACTCGTCCGGCGCAAGCACCCGCGCTGGGTCGGGATGCGGGTCGGCTTCAGGGACCTGACGGCGTGGTCGTTCGTCATGGCCAGCGCGCACGGCGCCGGCCTCATGCTCGTCCCCGTGCTGCTCAAGCTCTCCGGGACGATGCAGGAGATGGAACACCAGGCGCACGAACACTGGGGTCACGGCGTGCACCTTTTTCTTGCCAGCCCGGCGGTGCATACTGACCTCACGGCGGTTGCGGTGCATACCCTGGCGATGTTCGCGGTGATGGCGGCGGTGGCGGTCGTGGTCTACGAGAGGCTCGGCCTGATGATCCTGAAGCGCACCTGGTTCAACGTGGACCTCTTGTGGGCGGGGGCGCTGGTCGGGGCGGGTGCGCTCACGCTAGCCACCTAGAGCGACTGAATTTCGGCTGTTGCAGAGGCCAAATTCCTCTCGTCGAGAAGGGATACGAAAGAGACACGCCCCGCCGGGTGATCGACAATGTAGCGATCTGGGGCGTGTCTCTATTCCCCGCGCCGCGAACCACTACACTCCGCCGGATTAAGCCTTGTTAAGAACGACCTTTCGACCCTGGCGCGCCCCCTCGAGTTCTGTTAGCTTACATCGTAAATATACACTGTAAGTAGATAGGGGCGGATGTGGAGGGTATCGCGGTGGTGGTCTTGTTGGTGGCGGGGATCGGGGTCGTGGTATGTGCGCTCTGGGTCATTGTGTTGCGCGATGAGTATGCGGAGGCGGAGGAATTTCCGGACTCCGTGGAGCACGCGCATTTGCGGAGGGTGGCCGAGACGAGGGTTTCGGCCCTGTGCCCTGGTGCGATCCGGCTCGCCGAGAGGGAGCGCGCAAACGGCGTGGCCTCATACGAGAATCTCGCGTCGGCGCGGGAGTTCTGGCGGCGGTTCGCCGCCGCTTCGGCGTCGGTGGAGAGAGACCCAATCGCGGCACTGAGGGAGCTGCGGGGGTTGCCGGACCTGTTGGAAGAAGCGCTTCGCGGCGCGGACCAGGAGGCCGACATGGCGAAGGATGTGCCCCGAAGGGAGGACGGACGATGATGCGTGAGGGTGGGCAGAACCTGGAAGAGCGTGTGCGGCGCCTGGAGGCCGACGTCGAGGGTCACGAATGGGAGTTGGAGTGTCTTCGGCTGAGCCTGGCGCTGTCCATGGAGAAAACGGTCCCGGACCGGGTCGAGCCGGCCCCTGGGGCCGCGGTCGCCCCCCGAGGATATACGGTGGCCGTCCCGGAGCCGGACGCGCCGGAGAGGACGTTGCCGGAAGACTTGTGGGAGACGGGGACGAATCGGTCTTCGGAGGGCGCGTGGCGGGGCCTGGAGTTGCCTTTTGAGCTGGCGAACCTGCGGCGGTGGGAGTGGTGGATGAACAAGGTCGGCATCGCGCTCTTCCTCATGGGCGTGGTGTTCCTGTTCAAGTTCTCCTGGGATAGA
>JALZNL010000299.1 GCA_030857715.1 Actinomycetota bacterium
CCGCGACATGCCGCGCGGCTTCGCGGGCTCGGCCCGGGCGGGCCCGTCCATTACCCGCTCGAGGTCCGCCATGAGCTCCGAGGCCGAGCCGTGGCGATCCGCGGGGTCCTTTGCCAGGAGTTTCTCCACGACGGCGCCCATCCCCCCCGGGAAGGCGGGGTCCCCCTCCCCGGGCCGGCGGAGCTTCGGGGGCGGCTCGTTGGCGTGCTTGACGGCCGTGGCGAGCGGGCTGTCGGCCTCGAAGGGCCGCTCCCCGGCGAGCATCTGGTAGAGGACGACGCCCAGGGAGTAGAGGTCGCTCGCGGGGCCCACCGCCTCGCCCATCGCCTGCTCCGGGGACATGTAGTCGGCGGTGCCAAGGGTGAAGCCCGCCTCGGTGAGCCGCGGGGAGGAGGCGGACCGGGCGATCCCGAAGTCCGTCACCTTCGCCTCCCCGGAGCCGGCGAAGAGGATGTTCTCGGGCTTCACGTCGCGGTGGACGACCCCGGCGTCGTGGGCGGCGCCGAGGGCCGCGGCGACCTGGTGGGAGATCCTGGCCGCCGTACGGACGTCCATGGCGCCCCCCCGCAAGATGCGCTCCTTGAGCGTGCCGCCGGGGACGTACTCCATCACGATGTAGTGGGCGCCATCCGCGGTCTCGCCCAGGTCGTGCACGGGGACGACGTGGGGGTGGGAGAGGGCGGCCGCGCTCCGGGCCTCGCGCCTGAAGCGCTCCACGGCCTCCCCGTCGTGGGAGTATTGTTCGGCGAGCACCTTGACCGCCACGTCCCGGCCCAGGACCTCGTCGCGGGCCAGGTGGACCTCGCCCATCCCGCCCCGGCCGAGGAGGCCGAGGGGACGATAGCGGTTGTCTATCGAGCTTCGCCGCGCCCCGCCGAGCATCTCTCACCCCGCCGATCTATCCACGACGGGACCCGTCCGGGACCCGTCGCGGTACGATGATTTTGGACATCGGGACGTCGGTTCGTAGTACGGGATGCCGGGCGAGCCCGGATCACGGGAGAGACCCGGGCCATCCGGGGAGAAGTCCTCTTTGTGGGGGCAGGGCCCCCGCCCACGCCGAGGAGCGGCGGGGCCGCCCGCGGGCGCTCGGCCTTCGGCGTGCCGAACGTGGAAGACGTGGAAGACGCTGCGCTCGGCGCGAGCTCCAGGAGCCCGGCATGGAGGGGCATCGCGGTGCCCGCGGTCCCGATCGCTCTCACTCCCGTTGTCCCCCCCGAACTTGTAGCCGACGCCCCACACGGTCTGGATGTAGCGCGGCCGGGCTGGGTCGGGCTCTATCTTCTCGCGCAGCCTCCGGACGTGCACGGTGATGGTGCGGGTGTCGATGGGGAAGGCGTGGCCCCCCACCGCCTTCATCAGCTGGGCTCGGGCGTGTGCTCGCTTGGGGTGCGACGCAAGGTGGTGGAGCAGGTCGAACTCCCGCTCCGTGAGCGTGACGGGCGTCCCCCCTCGGACCGTCACCTTGCGGGTGTCGGGCTCCAGGCGCAGGTCGCCGAAGTCGAGCGTTCTCCCGTGCGCGGGGCCCGCCGTAAAAGTGTTCGACCGGCGGAGAACCGCCCGCACGCGGGCCGCCAGCTCGCGCGGGGAGAAGGGCTTGACAACGTAGTCGTCGGCGCCCAGCTCCAAGCCCGCGATCCCGCCCTCTCCATTGCCCCTGGCGGCCAGCACGATCAGGGGCACGCGCCGCTCGGACTGGATGCGCCGGCACACCTCGAGCCCGCCCGGCCCGGGCAGCGTGAGGTCGAGCACCACCAGGTCGGGCCGGGTTCGCCGAAAGAGCCTGAGCGCCTCCGCGCCGTCGGCGGCCGGGATCACGGCGTGGCCGTCGTGGCGCAGGTGGAGACCCACCAGTTCCCGGACGCCGGGCTCGTCGTCCACCACCAGTATCTTCGCCGCCGGCCCTGCCATGCTAGTCTCCCCCGATCGTTGCGCCGGGCGCGACGCCGGTCTCGGTATCGCCCAAAGGCCCCCGACCCGGTGGAGGAACCCGTGGTCGTGGGCCAGGCCCCCTCTCCCGGCATCTGCACCGTCCGGAGAGCACCCTAGTTTCCCTGCCTCCCAGGATTGCCCACGCCGCCGGCGCAGCGGTTGCCGGAGAGGGGGGCTATCTCGGAGACCCGGAAGCCGTCCACGAACTCCCGCAGGCGTGGGTCGTTTGCTCCGTCGAGCTCGAGCTGGACCCTCCAGGAGGTGGCGACCACCGGCGCGTCCTGACCGGGGTAGGGGCTGACCACGACGTACTCCTCCTCGCCGTAGGGGCGCAGCGCGTTTATCCCTTCGGCCGGAAGGCCCGGGCGGTGGGTGATCCAGACGACCCCGTGGTCCATGCTGTGGACGGCGTGCTCTTCTTTGATCGGCTTCTCGTAGAAGCCGCAGTTCTGCCAGAGGGGGGCGTGGTCCCCGTTGGTCGGCGGCTCCCGCCGGTAGTCGACCGGCTCGTTCACGACCCTGTTCGTCGTGGCCGGGAAGGTCTTCACCCCTTCCGGGGGGTTCTCCGGCGCCGGCCGGGCCGGGTCCGGTCTCTTCCCGTCCGCCGGCAGCATGTTGGTGATCTCCTTCGGCCCTACCCCGGCCTCGGCCGGCTCGAGGGTCCCCCCCGCGGCCTTCTCCTTCGCCGGCTTTCCCTCCGCGGTCCCGGTCTCCTCTGCAGCGGCGCCCGCCTCCTTTTTCGCCACTTTCTTCGCCTCCTTCGCGGCGCCCCCCTGCGACGCGGCGCCCTTCTCCGCGCGCTCCTCCGACGCCCGCGACGGGTCGTTCGCCGGGCCTCCCCCGCCGCAAGCCGCGCCGACGAGCACGAAGGCGCACACGAGGATGGCGCCGCAGGTCCTCACCGCGCCCGGGCCACCAACGAGCTTTCTTGCCGGTTTCTCTAGCGTCAAGGGTGCCACCTTCCTCGAGTCTTCCTCTACCTAGGCCTCGTCGACCAGCTCGGCCCGGGTGATCAGGCGCTGCTCGTAGTCGGGTAGGGTGCACGTCTGCAACGTGAGGACGTTCTTGCCCTCCACGGGCTTCGTCACGGACAGATCGGTGGGCTCCGCGACGAACTCCTCGTAGACCCTGTAGGTGTACTTCGTGCCCTCCGAGTCGGTGACGAAGACCTCGTCGCCCTTCTCCAACCCGTTTTGATCCCAGAAGGCGAGGAAGCTGTCGGTGCCCGGGAAGCCGAGCCTGTGGCCCGCCAGGTACACGTTCGCCTCCCCCTGCCAGGGGAAGCCCGTCCCCTCGAGGTGGATGGCGGCGTGCTCCTTGAGCGCGGCCTCGTCGTCGCCGGCGGCGTCGGGCACGGCGTCGTCCTCGATCTGGTCCATCTTGGGGATGGTGAGGGTCAGGGTTTCGTCCTCGGGGTCCTCGGCGCCCCCCCCTTCCGGCTCTTGCCGAGCCTGGATCTCGTCCTTGGGGCCCTCGGCGATCCCTCCTTCCGGCTCTTGCCGGGCCTGGATGTCGCGGACGTCGAAGCCCCCGGGGGCTTTGCCGTTGGTGGCCACGGTGTCGTTCGGGCCCAAGAAGAAAAACGCCCCGAGCGCCACGCCGGCCCCCACGAGGGCCGCGCTCACGAGCCTCGGAATGATGCTTTTGATGCGCAACTCGGATGTCCTCCTCGTCCCCTAATGAAGTGGGGGCAACATAGAGGGGGCATGTTAGGCCCCTCTATCACGCTATCTACTCTAACCCGGATCCGCCGGGTATTGGCCGAGATGCCGGTAAACATTGGTGAACAGACCGGTAAACGTTGGGGAACGAGAGGGAACGGAGCGGGCCCTACCGGGGGGAGGCGAAGCGGTATCCGATGCCCCACTCCGTGTGGATGTAGCGGGGGCGCTCGGGATCGTCGCCGAGCTTGCGGCGCAGCCTTCGGACGAACACCTTCAGGTAATGGGCGTCCCCGACGTACTTCGGTCCCCAGACCCGCTCGAGCAAAACCCGGTGCGGCAGGATGGTGCCCGCGTGGCGCACCAGCTCCTCCAACAGGCGGTACTCCGTGGGGGTGAGCCGCACCACCTCCCCCCGAACCCGCACCTCGTGCGTGGAGTAGTCGAGCGAGAGTTCGCCCGCGACGAAGGGGCTGTGCGGCTGCGGCGCCTGCGGCGGCGGCGCGGGGGGTTCGCTCGACCTGCGCACCAACGCCCGCAGGCGCGCCAGCAGCTCGAGGT
>JALZNL010000300.1 GCA_030857715.1 Actinomycetota bacterium
TGGCAGGCCGACGAAGCAGGAGGCGTCGAGGTAGATGGGGTCAGGGCCGGGCTCCAGGTGGAGCTCCTCCATCTCCATGGCGATGATGCGCGGGATGCCTTCCTTGCGCTCGACGCGGCCCTTGACCTTGAGCACGGCGTCCTCGCGCACGCAGGTGCCGCACTTGGCGTAGACCCTCGGGAAGACCATCACCTCGGCGAGGCCGCGGGTGTCGTCGAGTTGGAGCATGGCCATCATGTCGCCCTTGCGCGTCGTGTTGGTCCGTACACTCGTCGCCAGCCCCCCGACCCACACCATCGCCCCGTCCCGGCAGTTGTCCAGGTCCGAGACGGTCGTGTCCGTGTGCTTCTTGAGCTTGTGCAGGACGGGCCGCAAGGGATGATCTGAGACGTAGAGGCCTAAAGTCTCCTTCTCCCACTCCAGGGTCTCGCGCCGGTCGTCCTCGAGGTCCGGGAACACCGGCTTGGGGGGCGCTATCTCCGCGTCGTCGAACATCGAGAACTGGTCGTCGCACGCCCCCTTGAGGCCCTTCGTGGAACGTTCGACGGCCTTCGCGTGGACGGCGACCATGGCGGCCCGCGAGGGGCCGACCTCGTCGAAGGCGCCACACTTTATGAGGGACTCCACGGTACGCTTGTTGTAGGTGGAGGAGTCCACCCGCTCGCAGAAGTCGAAGATGTCGGTGAACGGCCCGCCCTCTTCCCTGGCCGCCTGTATCGCCTCGACGGTGTTCTCCCCGACGTTCTTTACCGCGGAGAGACCGAACCGGATGGTGTTGCCGACGACCGTGAACCGGCGACCGCTCTCGTTCACGTCCGGCGGCAGGACCTCTATCTTCATCGCCCTGGCCTCCGCCACGTACTGCGGCACCCGGTCCTTGGTGTTCATGACGCTGCTCATGAGCGCCGCCATGTACGCCTCCGGGTAGTGGGCCTTGAGGTAAGCGGTCTGGAAGGCGAGGAACGAGTAGCAGGCGCTGTGGCTCTTGTTGAACGAGTAGCCGCCGGCCTTCTCCATCCAGTTCCACAGCTCGTCGGCGACCTCGATGGAGACGTCGTTGGCAGCACAACCTTCCATGAACTTGTCTTTCAGGGTGGCGAGCATCGCCGCGTTCTTCTTGCCGATGGCCTTGCGCAGCGTGTCCGCCTGGCCGGGGGTAAAGCCGCCGAGGAGCTTGCTGATCTCCATGAGCTGCTCCTGGTAGGCCGCCACCCCGTAGGTCGGCTCCAGGATGGGTTTTAAACGCTCGTCATGGTACTCCACGCTCCCGGGGTCGTGCTTGCCCTTCTTGAAGGTCGGGATGTAGTCCATCGGGCCGGGACGGTAGAGGGCGTTCAGGGCCACGAGGTCGTCGAAGCGGTCGGGGCGGACCTCCTGGAGCATCCGCTGCATCCCCCCCGACTCGAACTGGAAGACCCCGAACGTATCGCCACGGGCGAACATCTTCAAGGTCTTCTCGTCGTCGAGCGGGATGTTCTGGATGTCCACCTCCTCGCCCAGGTTCTGCCGGATCGTCTCCTGCGTCTCCTCTATGACGTCGAGGTTGCGGAGTCCCAGGAAGTCCACCTTCAGGAGGCCGAGGGCTTCCACGTCGCTCATGGGGTGCTGGACCATGACGGAGTCGGTGTCCTTGACTTTCTGGAGCGGGACGATGTCCGTGAGGCGTTCCTCGGAGATGACGACGCCGGCGGCGTGGGTGCCGGCGTGGCGGGCGAAGCCCTCTATCTCGAAGGCGGTGTCGAGGACCTGCCTCGCGCCCTCGTTGCCGTTGACGAACTGGATGATCTCACGCGCCTGCCCCGGGTGCTTCTCGCCCGCCACGTAACCGCCGTCCTCGCCCGGCGTCAGCACGTCGCGCAAGGTCGTGCCGACGGGCTTGTCCGGGATGAACTTGGCGAGCTTGTCCGTGTCCGAGTAGGGGTACTGGAAGATGCGCCCGGAGTCCCTGATGGCGGCCTTGGCGCCGATGGTCCCGAAGGTGATGATCTGGGCGACGTGCTCGTGACCGCCGTACTTGTCCGTGACGTACTTCATCACCTCCGAGCGCCCGGAGACCGAGAAGTCGATGTCCACGTCCGGCATGTTGATGCGGTCGGGGTTCAGGAACCGCTCGAAGAGCAACGAGTAGTGCAGGGGATCCAAGTCCGTGATCCCGAGCGCGTACGCCACGATGGCCCCCGCCGCCGACCCGCGTCCGGGCCCGACCGCGATCTTGCGGTCCTTCGCGTACTTCACGAAGTCCCAGACGATCAGGAAGTAGTCGGCGAAGCCCATCTTCCCGATGGTCGAGAGCTCGAACTCCAGCCGCTGCTGGACCTCAGCACCCTTCGCCCGCTCCCCGTACCGCGCCGCGAGCCCCCGCTCGCACTGCTCGCGCAAATACTGGTCCGCCGTGTACCCTTCCGGCTTCGGGAAGTTGGGCAACCTCGTCTTGCCGAGCTCTATGCCGATGTCCTCGACGCTCTCGACGACCTTCAAAGTGTTTTCGAGGGCCTCCGGATGGTCCGGGAAGATGCGGGCCATCTCCTCGATGCTCTTGACGTAGAACTCCTCGCCGTGAAACCTCATCCGGTTCTGGTCGTTGTAGAACTTGCCGGTCCCGATGCACAGCAGCGCATCGTGCATTTTCGCGTCGTGCCGGGTCGTATAGTGGGAGTCATTGGCCGCCACGAGGTCGAGGCCCGTCTCCTTGTGCAGACGAACGAGCCCCTCGTTGACGCGCCGCTGCTCGGGGATGCCGTGGTCCTGCATCTCCAGGTACACGGCGTCGAAGACCTCGCCGTACTCGGTAAGTAACCTCCGCGCCTCGTCGAAACGCCCTTCGAGGATGCGGGTAGGGACCTCGGCGGAGAGGCAGCCGGAGAGGCAGATGATCCCCTCCCCATGCCTCTTGAGCATCTCCATGTCCACCCGCGGCTTGTAGTAGAAGCCTTCGAGAAAGCCCGCCGTCGAGAGCTTCATCAGGTTCCTGTACCCCGCGGCGGTCCGCGCGATGAGCGTCAGGTGGTAGTAGGGAGCCCGGCTGCGGTCGTGCCGGTCGGCCGTGACGTAGACCTCGCACCCCACGAGGGGCTTGATGCCGGCGTCCTTCGTCTCCTTGTAGAACCGGACAGCCCCGTACATCACCCCGTGGTCCGTGAGCGCCAGCCCCGGCATGTTCTGCTCTTTGGCGAAAGAGACGAGGTCCTTGATGCGGCTCGCCCCGTCCAACATCGAGTACTCCGAGTGACAGTGCAGGTGCGCGAAAGCGCCCGAACCACCCGACAAAAAGCCCTCCCTCATTCGCGGTCCCCGGCGACGCCCGAAAGAGACGCCGCCGTTCGCCTGTTCTCCCCGTCGATCCATCCTCGACAGAGGCTACTATACGAGACGACCCCACCAACTGTCCAGACCACCTGAAGTAGAAGGTGAGGCTAATTTTGCAGGACTTTTCAGGGGGAGGTTTCAGGCTTCAGGTATCAGGTTTCAGCCGGGGAAGGCGGAGCATTGCCGCCTTTTACGGGCGCTATACGCGGGTTAAAACCGGCTCGTTCTGCGCTAGATCACGTCGCCGGTCTGACCGTCACTCCGGTCGAAAGGAGATCTTACCTGACACCTGTAGCCTGATGCCTGAAACCTACTTACTCCTCCTCGTCCTTCCACAGAAACCAGTTTATGGCGATCTGGGCGCTCAGGACGGCCAGGAGGAGTGCGAAGACGCCGTTCTGGAGGTCGTGGCGGTAGGCGGTGTAGACGACCAGGGCGCAGGAGATGGCGAGGGCCGCGACGACGAAGAGGAGGGTAACGCCGAGCACGGTGACGCGGAGGGCCCGGCGGATGGGGCCTTCGCGGCGGGGTTCGTCGCGCGGCAGGTCCGCGCCGCGGGCCACGAGGGTCAGTCCTTTGATCCGTTGGATTTGGTCGACGTCGCGGGCTTGTCTGTAGATTTGTCCGCGGTCTTCTTCTCTTTCGTGTCCGTTTTGGAGTCGCCGTTGGAGCTGGTGGCGGCGGGCTCCTTGGGGCCCTTCTTGCTGTTGTAGTCCGTGGAGTAGAAGCCCGAGCCCTTAAAGGAGATGCCGACCGGTTGGAGGATCTTACGGACCGGGGCGCCGCATTCGATGCACGCGGTCAGGGTGTCCTCGGACATCTTCTGCATCA
>JALZNL010000301.1 GCA_030857715.1 Actinomycetota bacterium
GCTCCGTCATTTTCGATGGCGGACGCGGCGAGGGGATGGCTCGGCATGCTCGGCCCATAAATCCTCCGGCAACCACCGTGTCGGCGCTAGTCCGCGTGCCGCTTCGTCTCTTCGTACCTTGCCTGTGGCTCTCCGGGTCCTTCTCGCCCTCGCGGCTCGAAAGTCCGCCTCCTCGTGTATACAATGCGGTCCTATGTTGTTAGCGCGCAAAGCGGCGACGAGGGCCCTACCGCTGCTGGTTGTCATCTGGGCGGTCTTCGTAATTTTCGGCGGGGCGCTGCGCCTCGTCGAGAAGGCGGAGCCGAGCGAGGGCTCGACGGTCGAGACGGTCGCCGGGTTCTGCACGGCCTTCGTGGCGCTCGCCGCGAGCGCTTACGCGGTGCGGGTAGCCCGCGCGCCGGGCTTCTTCGTCAAAAGGACCCTGCGGAGGATCTCCTACCCGTCTCGCGTCTTCGTTCCGGAGGCCTACGGTCTACCGCCCCCGTCCGGGCCACCCGTCCTCCATCTCCTTCAGGTGCTTCGCACCTAGGAGCCGGTCTCTCACCGGTTCTGCTTAAGCACGCTCTCTGAAGGAGTGAAGGAGGTGGCTCGTTTGAACGAGCCGAAGAACAAGCCCGCGACGCCCCGCGCGTCCCTGGGGCTCGCCCGGCGGCCATTCGCCGCCCTAGCACGCGTCTCTCTGCTCGCCGTGGCCGTCGCGGTCCTCGGGGCCTGCGGTGCCCAGCAAGGCGTCGAAGGTCCCGCACCCTCGTCCGGGTCCCAGGAGCCCACGGAGGAACGGGCCGCGGGAACCACCGCGGAAGATCGGGGGGAGACGGAAGCCTCCGCACCCCCGACGGACGATGAGCTCGGTCCCCCTATCCTCGGCGACGAGGAAGCCCCCGTCACGATGGTCGAGTACGCCGACTATCAGTGACCGTTCTGTGGACAGTTCGCCCGTGAGGCGAAACCGGATCTGGTGGAGAAGTACGTCGAAGACGGGACGCTAAAGATCGAGTGGCGGGATTTTCCCTACCTGGGCGAGGAGTCGATGAACGCCGCGCTCGCCGCCCGGGCGGCGCAAGAGCAAGGGGAGTTCTGGGAGTACCACGACCTGCTCTACGAGAACCAGTCCTCGCCGGGGGCCTTCTCGGATGAGAACCTGCTCGCGCTCGCCCGCGAGGCCGGGCTCGACGTTGAGGAGTTCGAGGCGAGCCTGGCCTCGGGGGAGCACCGTGGGGCGGTGATGGGAGCCTTCACGGAGGGCCAGAGGAACGGCGTGAGCGGCACCCCGACCTTCGTCGTAAACGGCCAGACCCTGGTCGGCGCGCAGCCGGTGAGAGTCTTCGAGCAGGCCATAGAAGGGGCGTTGCAGGAGGCGCAAGGTGGTTGAGGCCTCCTACCTGGCGACCTTCGTCGGCGGCGTGCTCACCCTGCTCTCCCCGTGCAGCGCGCTGCTGTTGCCGGCCTTCTTCGCCTACGCCTTCCAGTCCAAGGGGGGGCTCGTGAAGAAGACGGGCATCTTCTACCTGGGCCTCGCGACGACGCTCGTCCCGTTGGGGCTGGGCATCTCGGCGGTGAGCATGCTGTTCTACGGGCAGCGCAACACCTTGATCCTGGTTGCTGGGCTCCTGATCATCGCCCTCGGGATCTTCCAACTCGCGGGAGGCGGTTTTGGCATCGGGCCCCTGGCCCGCCTGCAGGGGAGGATCAAGGGCGGCTCCGCGGGGTCCACCTATGCCCTGGGCGCGGTCTACGGCTTCGCGGGCTTCTGCTCTGGCCCCATCCTCGGCGCGGTCCTGACGGTCGCCGCCGCCTCCGGGGGGGCCCTGCAAGGGGCAGGCCTGCTCGCGGTCTATGCCCTTGGCATGGCCGCCCCGCTCTTCGGGCTGGCGCTCCTCTGGGACCGCTTCGACCTCGGAAGACGCCGCTGGCTGAGGGGACGGGAGGTCGGGCTGGGACGTTTCAGGGTTCACACGAACAACCTCGTATCCGGGCTGATGTTCGTGGCCCTTGGGGTGGTCTTCATCGCCTACGAGGGAACCTCGGCCCTAGCCGGGTTCTACGAGTCGAGGGGGGCGACCGAAGCGGTCTTCGCGGCCGAGGAGTGGGCCGCCGGGCTGGCCCGGGGCCTCCCGATCGTCGCGGTACCGGTCGCCGGCGCCGTGGTCCTGGCGTCGGTCCTCGCGTACAGGGTCATATCGCGGAGGTCCGCCCCCGGCGCCGAGAGCCGGCCGCGGGCTGGCGGCGGGAAGAGCGGGTAGGGCCGGGGTAAGGAAGCCCGCCCCGGGCGCGTCGGATGCGGATGACGCGCCGGCGGCCTGGTGCGCGCTCGCGGTTGCCATACGGGTGCGCACCGGACCCGTTCACCGACGAATTCAATGACCGAGGAGGTCGATCGGAAGTGCGGATCAAAAGCAGCATCGTCCCGAAGCTCGTGAGCGCGGTACTCGTGGGGACCGGCCTGACGCTCATGGCGTTCTTTTTCTTAGGCCCCGACGGGAGCGCGGCCACCGATAGCAAAGATCCCGAGGGTTTCGACGTCCCCAGGATCGAGCCCCGACAGGGGCCGGAAAAGGGGGCCGCCGAAGGTCCCGAGGACAAGACCCTGGCCCTCACGATCCCCAAGCTGGACCGGATCGAGGACGACGCCGTGCCCGACGCGGCCGGCGACGACGAAGCGAAGCTCAAGGGCTACGCCGCCATACACCTCCAAGGGACGGGGTTCCCGTGGCAGGAGGGGGCCAACGTGTACCTGGCGGGCCACAGACTCGGCTATCCGGGCACCGACAGCTTCCTCGCCCTCTGGGACCAGAACGCGTTGGAG
Organism: Actinomycetota bacterium; assembly: GCA_030857715.1. Next base: position 2,807 of record JALZNL010000301.1, read on the forward strand.
AGGGGCGACGAGATCTCGGTTACCGACTCGGAGGGCACAAAGTACACCTACAGGGTCTTCGAGGAGTTCGTCACGGGGCCCGACGATCTCTCCGTGACGAAACCCGTGGAGGGCAGGAACATCCTGACGCTGCAGACGTGCACCCTCCCGGACTACACGAAGCGCCTGATCACCCGCGCCGAGCTGGTGGAGGAGGCTTAGGAGACCCGGCGCGCGGGAGCCTGTGAGGCCCCGGAGGACGAGCACAAGAAGCCCACACCGGCCGACGCCGTTCGGGTGGCGCCGGTCAACCCTGAGCGAGTAAGGGAGAAGCCTATGATTGCGAGCAATAAGCACAAGAGAGGCCGGCGTGGCGCCGGCCGCGCCTTCGAGAGCGGGCGCGCCGCAAGGGAGATGCGGGTCTTCAGGAGGAGGAAGCGCAGGAGGGGCTTTTTCGCCTTCTGCGCCTTGACCACGCTGGTCCTGGCCGCGCTGGCGTCGGCCGAGCTCAGGGAGACCCGCATCTCCGGCGACCTTCTGGCGGGCGGGGGCGACGATCCCATCAGGAGGGTCGACGCCCCCGAGCCGGTGGCGGACCCCGAGGCGCAAGCCGAGAGGGAGGCTGCCCAAAAAGAGGCCGCCCAGAAAGAGGCTGCTCAAAAAGAGGCTGCTCAAAAAGAGGCCGCCCAAAAAGAGGCCGCCCAAAAAGAGGCCGCCCAAAAAGAGGCCGCCGAGGAAGAGAAGGCGCGGGCGGCGGCGCCACCGGCACCCGAGGACCCGACGACGTACCTCACGGTCCCCAGGCTCGGCATCTACGGGCACACGGTCAGGAACGACGATTCGGAGCAGGCGCTGAGCCTGGGCGCCATAAAGGTGCCCGAGACGGGGTTCCCCTGGCAGGAAGGCGCGACCAACACCTACATAGCGGGCCACCGCGTCGGCTGGCCGGGCACCGAAAGCCACTACCAGTTCTACGACCTTCCTGCGATGCGGACGGGCGACAAAGTATTCCTGGAGGACGCCAACGGCACTGTCTACACCTACCGGGTCACCGAGATCTTCGCCGTGAGCCCGTGGGAGAGCTGGGTCACCAAGCCTATCCCGGGACGGGACGTGGTCTCGCTGCAGACCTGCACCGAGAGCCCCTCCGACTGGTGGACCCTGGGCCGCGACCTCTTCTCCGGGGGACCCGAATCGGGGCGTTTGGTGGTGCGAGCCGACCGTGTCGATTGACGGGTCGCCCCTCGCGGGCGAGAGGCGACCTCGGCCCGACCGGCCGGGTCGTTTACGCGCCGCACGTCCGACAGCGTCTGGTAAGTTGTGGGT
>JALZNL010000024.1 GCA_030857715.1 Actinomycetota bacterium
GGTCGGCCCCGGAGCGGAGGGTCAGCGCGTCCGTCACGCGCACGAGGCCCGAGCGGCCCCGCATCTCCGTGACGAGGACGCCGGTGTCCGGCTCGTAGAACTGGCGGGACTCGGTAAGGTCTTCCGGCGCCACCGTGAAGGCGCCGCCGCGGCGCGCGTCCAGCAACCCGCAAAAGAGCGGCGGGGAGTCGAAGCGGGGGACGCAGAGCCAGGAGATCGAGCCGTCCCGCCCGACCAGCGCTGAGGTGCTGCCGTCCCCTATGAGGCCGTGGTCCTCCAGCGGGAGGTAGCCTCCCGTCCGCCGGACGGGCCTGAAGGGTGCCGTATCCATGCCTTCTCTAGCCTCCCGTTGGCAGAATGGCGGCCGTATCTCCATCCTGTGCCCGCTCGGCGCGGGCGAAAACCTCGGCGCCCCGGCCCGCGCGGGGCCGCACGTCGCTCACGGGCCGAGGAAATGGACTATCGTCTGGATGCCCACGGCGGCGGCGGCGACGAATATGAGGACCCCGGCCGCGACCTTGTCGCCGTTGTTGAGGTAGCCTCGTACCGCAAAAAGGACGGCGCCGAGGGCGAAGAGCACCACCCCGACGGCGACATGACCGAAGACGGCGCCCACCAGCAGCCCCGCCCCGAACAGGAGTACCGCCCCCAGGCTCAGGGACCGCTTTACCGGACGCGACCCGCGCCTCTCCTCGAAACCCTTCCCTTCGTTCACGTTGCCTCCTCTCGCGCGCGGACCGTGCTACTGCCGGACGGGTTCCGTCGTCTTGCGGGAGGTCTCGACCTCCAGGCGTCCGTCGTCGAGGCCCGCTTCGAGCTTCCAGCGCTCGTCCTGGCGCTCGAAGCGGACCTCGACCTCATCGTCATCCCGCCCGACGACGTCGGCCCCCCAGCCCCCGGTGGCGCGGGTATGGACGAGCGAGATCCCGTCGCCCTGCCGGCGGATCTCGACCGCCCCGGCGTCGCCGAGGCGGTACGTGCCGCCCTCCGCGTCCCGGAGCTTCTGGCCGGTCTCGACCGCGAGACGTCCGCGGTCCACCTCCGCGTCGAACCTCCATTCTTTGTCCTCGCGGAGGAATTCGACCTCGATCTCGTCCGCGGACCGCTCTTCTACCTCGGCTTTCCACCCCTGGTTTGGCCTGGCATCGAGCAACTCCAGCGCCCCATCCTCGAAGCGGACCTCGACCTCGCCGCCGGCCCCGACCTTCCAGGCGCGCTCGTACGAGCGGCCCTCTTCGTCCTGGCCACTCCCGTTCGCGCCCACGGCATCGCCGCTCGGCGTCCCTTCGCCGTCCGCGGGCGGCGCGGCTTGCCTCTCCGGCGCCGGCGTTTCGCCGCCGTCCTGCGCATCCCCCCCGTCGTCGCTGTTTGCGCCCCCCGTCGCGCCGCAGGCGGAGATCGTCACCGCCGCGGCGGTTAGCAGCGCGAGCCGGACCTTGCCTGCCGCCGAGCCCTCAAAGCGCCGCAATGCGAACCTCCCGCCATCGTGATCGTTCTTCTACCCGCTAGTCTGGCCCGCGGATCTGGGAGGGGGTTTTGAGGACCATGAGAGTTTGCACAGGAACGGCCGCGCCGGTCGCTAACCGAGCCAGACGAGCACCAGCAGCGCGACCGTCAGGACGGCGAAGAGGCTCGCCGCCACGGTCCAGAGGAACATCGAACCCTCAGCCCGGCCTATTAGCGCGCGGGGCGAGGCTCGGTCGTAAAGACGCCCCATCCCAAAGGACGCCTTCGCGCCGAGCGCCTTCCATCCCGGCAGGAGACGGGACGCCCAGAGGCGTCCCGTGGAGCCCAGCAGGCCGAGCGCCGGCACCAGCAAGTCGCCCTCGGGGATCTTCGGACCGAAGCCCCGGCCGCGCCGGCGGACGGCGAGCAGGCCGGCGCAGAAGAGGGCGGCCCCGACCACCGCCGGCCACAGGGCGCTGAAGGAGAGGACGAGGTCCAAAGTGTCCGCCACGTCGTCGGGGAGCAGGACCACGAGGGTCGCGACCGCGGCTAGCAGGACGGCCCACGGCAGCCACAGGCCAGCGGAGAGACGACCCCCGTCGGACTCCCCGTCGGACTCCCCGTCGGACTCCCCGTCGGAGCGCGGCCACGCCGCGAGCAGGAAGCGCCCCATGAGCACCGTGGTGCCCACGGCCCCCAGCTGCAGGAAGGTCTCTATGACCTCGGGCCAGGGGGCGGCGAGGGGCGAGCAGCAGCAAGATGGCCACCCCCGTCGTGCCGAAGAGCTGGGCGGAGAGCATCCGGTCCGCCGGCGTCGGCCCGCGGAGAACCCTCACGAGGCCCGCGAAGATGTTTAGCAGCAAGAACGCGCAGACCCCGAGGTAGAAGGCCGTCACGGTCGTTCCTTGCGGTCGGGGGAAGTGGCGGGCTCCGTTCCGAGGCCGAAGAGCCCGGCGACACGAAACTCCAGTTCTCGCAGGTCTCGTTCGACGGCCTGCCCTTCGGTCAGCGTGTGCACGCGCAGGGTGCCCTCTCTTATCTCGGCCGTGAGCGTGCCGGGGAGCAGGCTCACCGTGGCGGCCATGACGGCGCTCGGGGGACCCATGGGGAGCCGGAGACGGTATTCGAGGAAGTCCGGGGCGAGCGGCAGGCTCGGGCGCAGCGCCCGCAGGGCCACGTCCGCCCCGCCGACCAGGGATTGCCGCAGAAAGAACGGAACAAAGCGGAGGGTTCCGAGTAGGGTCGGGCTGGGACCCGCGCGCGGCGAGAGCGCGACGCCGACGAGCGCGGCGGCGGCGATCGCGGGCGCCCCGACCCACCACGAGCCGGCGTTGTCGCCGTTGAGCGCCCACCACAACAGGGCCAGCAGGGCGACCCTCGGGGCGATCCTCCTGACCAGCAAGCCGCGGGGCGTGTCGCGTCGGAGCTCGGCTCTCATGTTTTCTTGCACCTCCTCTCGTCGCCCACCCAAGAACGGGCGGCGTGAGACCAATCGATCCCGAATACCGGGCCGGTCGTGCCGTCAGTGTTTTCCATTTTGCAGCCGAACGCAAACCGGAGGCCCCAGGGGAGATCCCGGCCGCAGCATCATCGTCCCCGAAGCATCGTACTTCTGGATAGGCAGAGCGTATGGCCTCCTCAGAGGCCTCACAGAAGGCAAGGTGGCTCGCGGTGCGAAGGAGAACCGGGGGCCGGCCGTCTCCCCAGGCCCGAAGTGGCCGGGAGCGCCGCGCGGGCCTTCGGCGGCAGCGCGTCTTCGCGTTCGCCCTTGTGGCGTCGGATGTGGTAGTTCGTGCGCCTGCCGGAGGTGGGCGAGGGTGGGGAGGAGATAGCGGAGCGAGGGAGCCCCGGCGACGCCGCGCCGACCCGTCCGGTAGTCCGCCGCCCGGCGGCCAAGGCGATCTCCTTCTTCCTGTGAGATTTCTCACGGTTCCCAAACACCGTTCACACGGCCGACAACGAGACTCATCGAAAGCGAGGAACGCCTCGCGCGATGGACCCTAGGAGAGAACCGGAAGAATCGTTCTTTGGAGACCGCGCCATAGTTGTCCGGCGAGCGAGACGCAACCTCGGTGGGGATGCGAACGGCGCCCGGAGCCGCAAAGTCAAGGTGCACAGAGGAAAGGAGTTTCGCGAATGAGCATTTTTCCGACAAAGATACTTCTGGCCTCCGATAGCTCGGAGCACGCGGATGTGGCCGCCCGGGCGGCCGTGGATCTCTGCGAGGCGACCGGCTCCCAGCTTCACGTGGTGCACGCCTGGCGCCCGCCGACCCCGCCAGGCTACACGGGACGCCCTCTGCCAACCGCCTACGATTCGTTGTACGAGCGGGAGGCTGGAGACCTGCTCACAGCCCAGATCAAGCGCATAGAGGCCGGCGGCGGCAGCGTCGCCGACGCCCACCTGAAACGCGGGCCGGCGGTGGACGAGATCCTCGACCTGCGCGAGGAGGTGGACGCCGGCCTGATCGTCGCGGGCCGGCGGGGTCTGAGCCCTTTGAAGAGGCTGGTGACGGGGAGCGTCTCCGACGGACTGGCTCGCCACGCATCCTGCCCGGTACTTATCGTGGACGGTGGCGGGCAGGCATGGCCGCCGGTGCGAATAGTGATCGGCGAAGACTTCTCGGAAGAGGCCAGGGGGGCGGCGGAGCTGGGCGTTACGCTGGGGAGGCTCCTAGGCGCGGACGTGCGGTTGGTGTCGGCGTTCCCGAAGTACCCGGAGTTGCCCCAGGAAGCTCCGTCTCGCCCAAACGTGCCAACCACCGAGGAGGCTTTGCGGCGGCTGGAGCGGGATCTCGACGACCTGTCCGAGGAGCTTGTGGAGAAACGGGGCCAGCGTCCACAGACCGCAGTTATCGTAGGAGACGCGGCGGCGGTGATCGTCGAGGCCGCGCGGGGTGGCGGACCGGCGATGATAGCCGTGGGTGGCCGTAGCCTGGGGGCGATGCGGCGCATGATGCTCGGGAGCGTCTCCTCCGACGTGCTACGGTCTACCGATGGTCCGGTGCTCGTCTACCGGCGTCCTGCCGGATGACGCGCTTCCGGATCTCCTCAGGGGTCACCCTGCGGGGGCGCGAGCGCCGGACAGCGAGGAGTCTATGGTGCTTCCTTAGCTTGCCGTCGCCGGAGCGTCGCTCTTTTACCTTAGAGGAGCGCCTGACCCGCAACGCCACCCGTGTGGCGATCGCCGCGTAGGTGAACGGGAACGCCAGCCCGTCGTTGAGCCCGGCCTCGGAGGTCAGCGAGAAGCGCACCTCGTCCTCCTCTTCGCCGGTCGGCCCGTGCTTTTGGACGTCTCCGTGCTCCTCGCCTGGCCCCCATGAGCGCGACGTCGAGCCCTAGCGGCAGGGAAACGCGGCGAAACCGAGCCCGAGCAACACCATGGGCGCCGACGCGAGTCTGTCCGAGAGCAGGCGCGGCAGGACCACCATCGCGAGCACGGCCAGGCCCGCGATCGTGAGCAGCGGATCGTAGCCGTGCGGGGCCTTCATCGCTTCGGAGACACCCACAACACCTGCAGTCTGCCCCGATGGGGCGGTGGCCGGCGCGCCTCGGGAAGAAAATTCGGGGCGGTTGGCGAGATCGACGCGGAGGATCGGCGTTGTGCGATCCTGCCGCCAACGCTTGCGTTGCGCACCGCAACTCGTCCGTACGTCGGGGATGAAGCCCGGAAGGGTGGTTGGGAGAAAGAGCATACTCGCGCACGCCAATCCCGGCGGTATCCGCTTCCGTGACGTTGCTGGTCCATCTCACGGTCGCCACGCGATCGTCGGGAAGCGGCGGAGCCTGGTACGTATACTCGCCGGATGTGGGAGCCACGACTTTTTTTGCGCTCTTCTGCGTCTTGCTGGCCTGCGCGGGTCTCTGCTCTTGGACATCGCCGTCGGTGCGCCCTGCCCGCAGCGCCTCTACATAGCGGAACCCGTAGCGGGGAAACGTGCGTCGGTCGGGTCCGGACGATGACCGGGGGCAAGAAGCCTGCGCGCAACGCAACCGACGCGTTGCCGGGCGGGCACCACAGCAGAAGCCGGGGGCTGGCATGAAGAAAACCTTGCCGGGATTCGTTCGGGAGACGAGAAAGCTGTCGCGCTTCGTTCGCGTAATGCTGGCCGCGAGCATAGCGCTCGACTTCTCAGGGATCGCGTTCGGCCTCTTCTACGGGGGGTTCTTCTTCGACAGCCTGGCGCACTTTCTGACGTGGTTGGCCCTCGTGGCCCTCGCCGCGGAGATCGCCCACCTCCGCGGCGCGTTGCCCGTCGTATCCGGGCGCCGGGCGCTCGCCGTGGGGGCGGTGGTCGGTCTGGTCGGAGGGGTGGCATGGGAGATTTTTGAGATCGTCGTGGACCTCCTCCCCGTGTTTATCCACAATCCGCCCCTGGACTCGGTTTCGGACACGGTTTTTGGCACCGTCGGCGGGGCCATCGGCGCGTGGAGGACGAACGCTTACCTCGGCGGCAAACCGCTCCGTCGTTCGCCCAGGTAGCGTCGGTGGTGCGCTTTGCTATCGACGTCATGCCGGTCCGCGGGCCGACGGGGAGACTTCCCACCGACGATCTTCCCGGAATCCTCCCTTCCTCCCAGACCCGCCGACCGGGGCCCTCCCACCACGCGCGTGCGGAGAACGGGACGGCGGTCCGCGCCGGAAGCCGCGGCGAGCATGCCGGCGCTTTTGGGGCGTGTCACTTCGGTAGCGGGGACGGCCCAAAGAGACGTCTTGAAGCCAGAGGAAGACTTGGGCACGGGGAGCAACGGAGCGCCAACGTGCGGTGAGCCACGGCGCGCTGGGAAAGGCATAGTTCATGTGCCCCACATGCCTGCGCAGCACCTCCTGCACTTGCGGCTTCGAGTCTTAGATCGGCCATTCGCCCCCGCTCCGGCGGTTCTCGGCTCCGCCACTATTTGGTGCGGCTACGCCGGGCCGAGCATCGAGTTCCTGGCCCCGGTGGCAAAGACGTGCAGACCGAGCCGCTCGGAGATCTCCTCGCACACCCTGATGCCCCGGACGCTGTTGCCGTATACGTCGAGCCCCGGCGAAAAGACGGCGATGCCCATCTTGCCGGGGACGACGGCCAGAATCCCGCCGCTCACCCCGCTCTTGGCGGGGATACCGACCTGATAGGCCCACTGGCCGGCGAAGTCGTACATGCCGCAGGTGTGCATCACGCTCAGGACGTCTCTCGCGTAGCGAGGGTCGAGCGCCTGTTCGCCGGTAATGGGGTTCGTGCCGCCGTTGGCCAGCGTCGCCGCCATCACCGCGAGTTCCCGGCACGTGACCAAGACCGAGCACTGCTGTAGATAGAGGGCGAGGATGGTCTCGACGTCCCCCGCGAGCATGCCGTCGCTGCGCATGAGGTAGGCGGTCGCCCGGTTCCGGTCCGCCGTCCGCATCTCGGCCCGAAAGGTGTCCTGGTGCACCTCGAGTCTCTCGTTGCCGGCGTAGCACCTGAGTACTTTTAGCGTGCGTTCGAGTTTTTCCGCAGGATCCTCCCCCCGCACCAGGTTGGTCGTCGCGAGCGCCCCGGCGTTGACCATCGGGTTGTACGGGCGGTTGTTTCGCTCGTCGAAGACGATGGAGTTGAAGGCGTCGCCGCTGGGCTCCACCCCAACCCGCTGTAGAATGTGGTCTCGCCCGCGGTCCTCGAGGGCGAGACCGTAGACGAACACCTTGGAGACGGACTGCAGGGCAAAAGGGAACTGGTGCTCGCCTGTATGGTAGACCTCGCCGTCGATGGTAGCGAGGCAGATGCTAAACCGGTCGCGCTCTTCTCGCGTGGCAAGCTCCGGCCCGTAGTATCGGCGCCCCGACCCGTAGTAGCTGGCGACGCCGTCCTCACCTGCGGACAGATGCCGCCGGTACAGTTCGTCCAGACGCTCGTTCAACTGTCGGTTGATCTCGGGGCTTGCCACGCGAACTCTCCTCTTTGCGGGATCTCTTGTGTTTATGCGCTGATCGATCTCTCAGTCCCCGGCGTGTCGAAGCCGCAGGCCCGCTGTGCGGGCTTCGGGATCCGGTCGGAGGCCCGCCCGGTGGGGAACCCGGGGGTCGCAGACGAAGTGGCCCTCCCGGATCGTGTCGGCCGCGTGAATCTCCACCCGATCCTCCGGGTCCGGCGTCCGTAGCGAGGCGTTGATCCCACCCGCCGCACGGATGGTGCGCGCGTCGGTATCGTTCGGTGCCTCCTTCCGCGTACGATAGGGCTTTCTACGGGTAAGGACCCCGTTACTCTGTCTTCTCCGCCGGTACCGATCTCCCAGTCGCGCTCGTACGCCCGGTTAGGCCCGCTCCTCCGTCGCCGGCGTTTCGTCCCCGTCTGCGGCGCCACCATTGCCGCCGGCCTCGTCGTGGGCGGCCAGCACCGTCGAGCCACGTACGAACCTCCCGTCCCCGGAGGCACGATCTCTCCAGCCTCACTAATCTGGCTCGCGGACCTGGGAGGAGGGATCTTGGAGGACCACGAAAGTTTACAGGAGCTGCGGGCCGGAGGCGATCTTGGCAGACTCGGTCAGCGGGTCGCGGTCTCCGTAGAGAGAACAGAGGGGCGCAAAAGAACTTCAGGTCGCCCATCTGGATGGCGACCGTGCGGTGTGGATAACCGGGCCGAGAACACCTCTCCCTCGAGAAGGTTCGACTTCTTCAAAGCCGCCCCACGAGCGGGAAACTGATACTACGTCCGTCGTCGGAATCGGGGATGTGATGCCGCGGGATTGGAGAAAGCGGGGAGGAGCAAGGCGGCATACCCGCGCACGAGACCGCACGGCGACGCGACGTGGAGAGCCGCCAGAACGGGCCTCCTTCCCGGCGGCGGTTGGGCTTCACGTCCCGCAGACCTTGGAGCCTGCCGAAAGCCTGGAGTCGGCCTCCGTCTTTTCGGGTACGGACCCGTTGCCTTTGTCCCAAGATCCCGACGGTCGAAACGGAGACCCCGGGCTAACCTGGCGTTCGCGGCAGTATAATGCAGGGCTCCGGCCAGCCACGAGAGGGGGATAAATCGGTGCGATGACGCTACCCGTGCTGCTGCCCCTGCTCCTCGCCCTCCTCGCGGCCCCCATCGCCCTGCTCGCCGGCGCGTTCGAGGACCGCTCCGCGGCACCGGCCGGGGCCGCCTTCGCCGCCCTCGCCTTCGGGGCGACGCTGTGGGGCTGGCTCTCGGGCGGCGGCGCGGTCGACGTGGCGTGGGCACCGAGCTGGGATTTGAGGCTGCACCTGGAGCTCGACGGGCTCGCGGCTCTCTACGCCCTGCTGGCGACCGGCATAGGGTTCCTCGTGCTCGTCTACTCCTCGCGCTACCTGCCGCTGCACCTGGAGCACGAGAAGAGGCCCGCCTCCGAGGGCGTCGGTTTCTACTTCTTTATCCTCCTGTTCATGGGCTCCATGGTGGGGCTCGCTATGGCGCAGGACCTTATCCTGATCTTCGTCTTCTGGGATCTTACGGCCATCGCCTCCTACTACCTGATCGGCTTCGACCGCCACGACGCGGACTCCCGGGCCTCGGCCCTGATGGCCCTGCTCGTCACCGGGGTGACGGCCGTGCTGCTCCTGATCGGGGCGCTCATGCTCTACGCCGCCCACGGGACATTCTCGGTGCCGGAGCTGGCGGGCCGGGTCGGGCCCGGGCCGCTCCTGAACACCGCGGGCGGGCTCATCGCGGTCGCCGGGCTCGCCAAGAGCGCCCAGGTGCCCCTGCACTTCTGGCTGCCGCGGGCCATGGCGGCCCCCACGCCGGTCTCGGCGTACCTGCACTCAGCGGCGATGGTGGCCGCGGGCGTTCTCCTGATAGGTCGCGTCTACCCCCTCCTCTTGAGGAGCGAGTTCCTGCTCGACGCCCTCCTCGTCGTCGGCATCCTCTCGATGGCGGTCGGCGGCGTGCTGGCCCTGACGCGGGACGTCTTGAAGCAGCTGCTCGCCTACTCGACCATCGCCCAGTACGGGCTCGTGGTGACGATGTACGGCCTCGGGGGTCCCTACGGCGCGGGCGGGGCGGCGTTCTACGTGATCGCGCACGCCATCGCCAAGAGCGCCCTCTTCCTGACGGCCGGCACGGTCACGGAGGCGACGGGCGAGAACCGCCTGAGCCGGCTCGGGGGGTTGCGAAAGCCCATGCCGCTGCTCGCCGTGGCGAGCGGGCTCGCGGCGGCCACCCTCACCGCGCTCCCCCTGACGGTCGGCTTCTTCGCCGACGAGTTCTTCTTCGCCGCCGCGCTCGAGAGGGGGACGCTCTTCGTCGTCATCACCGTGGTGGCCGCGGCCATGACGCTCGCCTACACCTGGCGTTTGTGGGCCGGCCTCTTTCTCGGAGAACGCCGCGCCGAACCGCGGGGAGTCTCCTGGCCCCTCGTCGGGCCGGTCGCGGCGCTCGGGGCCATCGGGCTGATCGGCGGCTTCTTCGCCGGGCCGTTCGAGGGTTTGGCCGAGGCCGCCGGGCGGGCCTCGTTCGGGGGTTCGACGCCCCTGGACGCTTCGTACCACGCCGAGGTTCTTCCCGAGTACCTGATGGCGCTTGGGGCCTACGTCCTAGGCGCCGGGCTCGTCCTCTCGCGGCCGGTCTGGTCGCCGGCCGCGCTCGGCGCGAGCAGGCTCGGCAAGGCGGCGGGGCCCGAGCGGCTGTACCGGATGGTGGTGCACGGGCTCAACGTCGTGTCCGACGGGGTGCACCGCCTGGAGATCCAGAACCTCAGGGGGCGCATCTCGTTCGTGCTCGTGCCGACGGCGGTACTGGTGGGGGCCAGCGTGCTGGCGACGCCCATAGGCGGGGTGTACCGGGTGGGCGAATTCCGGGCCGACGAGGCCCCGCTGATGCTGGCGATGCTCGCGGTTGCGGTGGCCTCGGTCACGACGGCGTTCGTGCGACGGCACGTGACGCTGGCGCTAGTGCTCTCGGGCTCGGGCTTCGTGCTGGCGGTGGTCTACGCCTTCTACGGGGCTCCCAACGTGGTGCTCGTGGCCGTGCTCGTCGAGACGATGCTCACGCTGCTGCTCATCTCCACCCTGAGGCTCATCCCCTACCGCGTCCTGTACCGCCAGGCCAGGCTGCCCTCGCCCGGGCTGGCGCGCAAGGTCTTCGTCTCCGTGGCCGCGGGGGCGTTCGCGTTCGTCGTGGTCTGGGGGGCCCTCTCGCAGCCGCCCGCCGGGTCGAGCGTCGCCGAGGAGCACATCAGGCTAACCCCCGACGCCCACGCCAAGAACGTCGTCACGGCCACGCTGGCGGACTTCCGCGGGCTCGACACTCTGGGCGAGATCACGGTCGTCGTCCTCGCGTTGCTCGGCGTGGGAACCCTGATCGGGGGCAGCCCCGCGGAGGAGACGGCGGGCGCCCACCAGCCGGCGGCCCGCGGCGTGACGCGGGGGATAGCGCGCCTGCTCTACCTGCCCACGTTCGTGATCGCCGCGGCCGTCCTCGTCAAGGGCTTCGTCCAGACGGGGGACGGATTCTCGGCCGGGGTGATCGCCGCCCTAGGCGTCGTGCTGCGGTACATGGCCTTCGGCCACGAGGCAACCAGGGGCATGCCGGCCGTCCGGCACGCCGCGGCGGTCTCGTTGGTCGGGCTCCTCGTCACCCTGGGCGTCGCGGCGGCGCCGCTCTTCCTCGGGGAGCCCGTCCTGACCCACTTCCCGCGGGCGGGCACGGAGCCCCTCCACATCGGCACCATCGAGGTGATGACGGCGGTCCTCTTCGACTTCGGGATCTTCCTCCTCGTCTTCGGCTTCGCGGTCGGCCTGGTCTCCTCCTTTGCCCGGTCCATCTCCCAGCGGGAGGCAGCGGACCCCGAGACGCTGCCGCGGGAGGGCGGGGCCCTGTGACCGTCTACGCCGCGCTCGTCGTAGCGGTCATCTTCGCCTCGGGGACCTTCCTGCTCTTGCAGCGGGACCTCACGCGGGTCGTCGTCGGGATCATCCTGGTCTCCAACTCGGCCGTCCTGTTCATAATCTCCGCGGGCCTGACGCGCGGGGCGGCCCCGATACTGCCCCTCGAGGACGAGGGGGCCAGCGACCCGCTGGTCCAGGCGATGGCCCTGACCGCGCTCGTCATAGGCTTCGGCGTCGCGGCGCTCCTGCTCGCCATGGTCTACCGGCTCTACACCACGCACGGCACCGTGGATCTAGAAGAGATCGCCGCCGCCGAGATGCGCGAGGCCGAGGCCCTGGAGCGCACCGACGACCCGGAACGCGAAGAGGTCCCGGTGGCGGAGCAGGATTCGGGGGACGAGCCAAGATGACGGACGGGGTACTCATCGTGCTGCCGGCCGGTATCCCCTGGGTGCTCGCAGCCCTCCTGGCCTTCGTCGACGGCCGCAAGCGGTGGGTCGGGCTGGTGGGGGCGGCGGGCCTGGCGGCGAGCCTGGCCTCCCTCGTCTGGCTGACGCTCGTGGTGCTGCGGGAGGGGACGGTGGTGACCGTGGCCGGCGGGTGGCCCGAGGGGGTCGGCATCTCGCTGCGCGCCGATGCCCTGGGGGTGACGTTCGCCGCCGTCTCGATGGTGGTGGTTCTGGCTTCGATGCTCTATGAGGTGGCGCTCGGAGTACGCTGGCGGGCCTTCCCGCCGCTGGTCCTGCTCGTGGCCGCGGGCCTGAATGGGCTCTTTCTGACGGGAGATGCGTTCAACTTCTACGTTTTCTTCGAGATCTCCATGACCGCGTCGTTCGTGTTGGCTGGCTACAGGGAGGAGGACTACCAGGTGCGGGCGGCGTTTATCTTCGCCGTCGTCAACCTGCTCGGGTCCGTGGTCTTCCTTATAGGGATCGCGGCGCTCTACAGCATCACGGGGAGCCTGGACATGGCGACCATCGCCTCCCGGACGGACTCGCTGGACCCGAGATCGGTGATAGTGGTGGCGGCCGTGATCTTCTCCGCTTTCTGCCTGAAGCTGGGGCTTTTCCCGTTCCACTTCTGGTTGCCCGCG
>JALZNL010000025.1 GCA_030857715.1 Actinomycetota bacterium
GAGCAGAAGGGCGCCATGCGCGTCGAGGTCACGGTGCGGGGCAGGATGGCCCACGGCGCGATGCCCCTGAGCGGCGTGAACCCCGTCACCCGCGCGGCCCGGTTCGTGGTGGCGGTCGAGGAGCTGGAACGGGAGGAGATGGAGCGCCACGGCGAGCACCCGTTCCTGGGTTACCCGAGCCTGACGCCAACCATCCTCATGGGACCAGACTGCGGGGAGCCCCAGATCAACGTCGTCCCCGCAAGCGCCTACGTCGCCCTCGACGTCCGCACCACCCCAGCCCAGTCTCACGAAGAGCTGGTCGGCAAGCTCGAAGGCATCCTCTCCCGCCTCGCCTCCGAAGACCCGGACTTCGACGCGACGCTGGAGGTCATCGAGGAGCGCCCCCCGACGGAGACCCCGAGGGACGAGCCCCTGGTCCGCGCGACGGCCGCCGCCTACCGCGGGATCACGGGGGAGGAGCCGCGCTACGACGGTGTGCCGGGCGCCACCGACGGGACCTTCCTTCACGCCTGGGCCGGCATCCCGATAGTGACGACCGGGGCCGGGAACCGTGAGATCCCGCACCACAAGGACGAGTGGGTGGACGAGGAGGAACTCCTCACCGCCTGCAAGCTCTACGCCGCGACCGCCATGTACTACGCCTACGGAAAGGGATAGCCGTGTTCGACTACCGCTCCATGTTCGACCTTACAGGAAAGACCGCCCTCGTCGTCGGGGCTGGCAGCGGCATCGGCGAGGCCAGCGCCCGGGGCCTCGCTGCCTTCGGGGCCGAGGTGTACGCGGCGGACGTGAACGCGGAGGCCGCCGAGGTGACGGCGGACGGCATCAGGGAGAACGAGGGAAAAGCCGTGGCCGTCGGGCTGGACATGCTGGACTCCGGTAGCGTCGCGGCCGTGGCGGAGAGGCTCGGGGCGCCCGACGTGCTGGTGAGCACGCCCAGCGTCAACGTCAGGAAGCCGCTGTTGGAGATCACGGACGATGAGTTCGACCGGATCGTGGACCTGAACCTCAAAGGGACTTTCCGGTTGTGCCGGGAGTTCGGGAGGGGCATGGCCGAGCGCGGCTCCGGCAGCATCATCGCGTTCTCCAGCATCAGGGGTCAGGTCGTCGAGCCGGGGCAGGGGATCTACGCGGCCACCAAGTCCGGGACGGTCCAGATGCTGCGGGCTCTAGCAGCCGAGCTCGGGCCGCGGGGCGTGCGGGCCAACGCCATAGCACCCGGCATCGTGGAGACGCCGCTTACCGCCCAGATCAAGGACTCCCCCGACTGGTACGACGCCTACGCGAACAAGAGCATCCTCGGCCGGTGGGCGCTGCCGCACGAGATGGTCGGCATGGTCGTCTACCTGGCCTCCGACGCCAGCTCCTACGTTACCGGGGCTTTCATGCTCGTAGACGGCGGCTGGACCGCCGCCGACGGGCGTTTTACGCCGCCCTTGTAACCCGTTTGACAGCCCGCGCGCGGGTGCGGATACTTCCGTGGCCGGACGAAGCTGAGAGAGGGAGGGACCGGGGTGGCGTCGAACGCGGGTGGACACGGGGGCGGATCGGCGTCCGGGTTCGGGACACGTCAGGTGGTCGTGGCCGGCGTCGTCGGGGGGGTCGCGCTCTTCCTGGGGGCGACGCGACTAGGCCTTATCCCGGTCCCCATACCGCTCATAGGCAACGCCACGATCATGCACATCCCGGCCATCGTTGGGGGCGTGCTGGAGGGGCCTGTGGTGGGCATCCTGGCCGGCCTGATCTTCGGCATCTTCTCCTTCCTCTACGCCGAGAGCCCCGTCTTCGCCAACCCCCTGGTCGCCATCCTGCCGAGGCTGCTCATCGGCGTGGTGGCGTGGGCTGTCTTCGTAAGCCTGCGACGCTTCAGCGTTGACCTCGCCTCGGTCGCCGCGGGCCTGCTCGGGTCCCTGGCGAACACCGTGGGCGTGGTGAGCCTGGCGGTCCTGTTTGGCCTGCTGCCGCTCTCGGTGGTCCCGGTCATCTTGCCGCAGGCCATCGCCGAAGCAGTCCTGGCGGCCGTGGTGACGGTCGTGGTGGTGAGGGGCGTGATGCTGTTCCGCAGCGGGCGGACCACGGCGCCGGAGGTGGGCTCCGACCAGGAGCGCCGCTACTGAAGGACCGGCGGGCGGCGCGGTGATCGAGCTCGACGGCGTCTCCTTCGCCTACCGCACAGGCGAGGGCGACGCGGTGCCGGCGCTACGGGACCTGAACCTCTCCATCGCGTCGGGGGAGCGCGTCGCGATCATCGGCCACAACGGCTCGGGCAAGAGCACGCTCGTCAAGCTCTTGACGGCGATCCTGTACCCGACGGAGGGCGAGGTCCGGATAGACGGCGTCCCGGTGCGCGAGGAGAACCGCTGGACCATCAGGGAGAAAGTCGCCGTCGTCTTCCAGGACCCGGACGACCAGATCGTCATGACCCGCGTCGCAGACGACGTGGCCTTCGGCCCCGAGAACCTCGGCCTCCCGCGCGAGGACATAGAAGAGCGGGTCGCCTTCGCCCTGGGAGCGCTGGGACTGGAGTCCATATCCGAGACGCCCATCGAGGACCTCTCGCCGGGCCAGAAGCAGCGGGTCGCGATAGCCGGGGCGCTCGCCATGCGTCCCCGGTTCCTCATCCTCGATGAGCCGACGTCGCTCTTGCCGGCGCCGCTGGCGACGCGCCTGATCCGGACGGTCAAGGACCTGAACCGCCGCGAGGGCATGGGCGTCCTCCACGTGACCCACTCGATGCCCGAGGCCGCCCTCTTCGACCGCGTAATAGTCATGGACGAGGGCCGCGCCGTCATGACCGGCACCCCGTCCGAGGTCTTCCGGCGCGTAAACGACCTGCGCGACATAGGCCTCGACGTCCCGCTCGCAGCATCCCTCGCCCACCGCCTGCGCTCCCGCGGCGTGCCCCTGAACGGCGACATCCTGACCGACGCGGACCTGCGGGAGGCCCTCTCCGTCCTCGCGCCCAGGGGCTCCCGCGCGGCGGAGGCCCCCGGCCCGTGAACCGGGACGGAGCCCCGATCCTCGAGCTGCGGGACTTCCGCTACACGTACCTCGAAGGGACGCCGAAGGCGAACGAGGCGGTGCGCGGCGTCTCGGTGGAGATCCGGTGCGGTGAGCGGGTCGCCGTCGTCGGCCCCACCCGGTCGGGCAAGTCCACGGTCGTGGACTCCTTCGCCCACCTCCTGCGCCTGAAGACGGGGCAGGTTTTTTTCGAGGGCGAGGACGTCGCGGCGCCCGGCTACGACAGGGGCGCCCTGCGCCGGAGGGTCGGCATCGTCTTCCAGCAGCCGGACACCCAGATCGTCGAGGACGTGGTCGGCGCCGACGTCGCCTTCGGCCCGACGGCCGCGGGATTGCCTGCGGAGGAGACCCGCCGGCGCGTCGAGGAGAGCCTGGACGGGGTGGGCCTGCCGTACAAGGACTTCCGGCTCAGGTACGTGCACGCGCTCTCGGGCGGCCAGCGGCGGCGGGTCGCCATCGCCGGGGTGCTGGCGATGCGCACGCCCGTACTGGTGCTCGACGAGCCGACGGCCGGCCTCGACCCGCGGGGGCGGCGGGAGTTGCTCGGCCTCCTGCGGCGCCTCGCCGACGACCGGGACCTCACCCTCATCGTCTGCTCGGCCTCCCTGCAAGACGCGAGCCTGCTCTGTGACCGGGTCGTGGTCCTCGACGGGGGGCGCGTGGTCGTGGACGGCCCCTTGCGCGAGGTGCTGCGCCGGGACGAAGATCTCGCGTCGCTAGATATCACGCTCCCCGAGCCCATCGCCGCCACCCGCGAACTAAGGCAGCTCTTCCCCGACCTGCCGGCCGACCTGATGACCGAGGACGACCTCGAGCGGGAGTTGATCCAGAGGCTTGGGACACCGTAGTGCTGGAGCTGCAGCGCAACGTCGTCTTCGGGCAGTTCGTGGACACCGGGTCCGCGGTGCACCGGGTGGACGCGCGGGTCAAGATAGCCGTCGCGTTCGTCTGCATCGTAGCGTCCTTCCTCATAGACGACCTTCTCGGGTTCGGGCTGGCGCTGGCGCTAATGGTCGGCATCCAGGCTCTCTCCCGAATACCCCTCGGGTTCTTCCTGCGGGGTTCGGCCTTTTTCTTCGGCTTCCTGCTCTTTATCCTCGTCTTTCAGGTGCTCTTCTACACCGGGGAGGTCTCAAGCTACCTGTGGCGCTGGGGCATCCTCTCTGTCTCGACCGGGGGCCTCTACACGGCCGGCGTCCTCGGCCTGCGCGTCGTCTTTCTCTACTACCTCACCACCCTCCTCATGCTGACCACCTCGCTCGTGGACCTCACCAACGGCCTGGAACTCCTCCTCTCCCCCCTGCAGAGGCTCAGGGTTCCGGTTAACGAGCTGGTTCTGGTCTTCGTTATCGCCGTAAAGTTCGTCCCCATATTTATCGAAGAGATGGAACGCCTCGCCCGCGCCCAGACCGCCCGCGGCGTCCCCTTCGACGAGGGCGGCGCCGTCACGCGGGCCCGCCGCCTCGGACGCCTCCTCGTCCCCATCTTCATAAACGGCTTCGCCCGCGCCGACACCCTCACCACCGCCATGCACACCCGCAGCTACCGCGGCGGAAGAAACCGCACCAAGCTCCGCGTCATGAAGGCCGGCCCTTCGGACTGGCTGGCGCTCGCCCTGGTCACAGCCTGGATGCTCGCGGCCTGGCAGTTGTAGCTCCGGCCTGGGGAAGAGCCTCCGGACGCGGCGAGGACCGGCAAAAGAGATCCGCTCGAAACCATGGCAGTCTCAACGGGTCAACGCACCACCGGGTGAGGACACGCTAGCTCAGGTGCTGGCTCGTTGGATGGCGCGGTAGACGGTGGAGCGGGCGACGCCGAAGAGCTCGGCGATCTCGGTGGTGGTGTGGGGTGCCGGCCTGGTGCAGTGCGACCAGGTGAGCCTCCTGGGACTTCGACAGCTTGGGCTGCTTGCCCCGGAGCCGGCCCTTGGCCTTGGCGACGGCCATGCCCTCGCGGGTGCGCATTCGGATCAGGTCGGCTTCGAACTCTGCAACCGTGCCGAGGATGTCGAACAGCAGCCGACCGACCGGGTCGGTCGGGTCGTAGATGCTGCCGCCGAGGTTCAGGGTCACGCCCTTGCGCGTCAGCTCCTCGGCGATGTCGCGCGCGTCGGGCAGTGACCGTGCGAGGCGGTCGAGACCCGGGCGTAGCCGATGAGCACGGCGACGACTGTAGCGTTCGAGGCACCTTGACCGGGCAGTTTCGCGGGCGGGTCTTACAGGAATCCTCGACTGGCGGGACCCCGAATGGCTTTTGGCGAGAACGAGGTTTTGAGAGCCGCCGGATCTCTAAAGCGTCTCCCGCCGCCGGACCTGCTGTCCATAGGGGTGCCCGGTGTGCAGTCGTTCCATCGAGCCGATGGCGGCGATGCGCTCCAGCGCGAGGGTGTCGGCGGCGACGTTCGTGGCGACGCCGTCGCGCCTGGAGATGGCGATGATGCTGCGGATACGCTCTTCTATTCGCATGACCCTCTTGGTGGCGCGACGCTCGTTGTAGCCCTCCAGCTCGTCGGCGACGTTTATGAGGCCGCCGGCGTTTATGACGTAGTCGGGGGCGTAGAGGATGCCGCGCTCCGCCAGCGCCTCACCGTGACGGGCTTCGAGCAACACGTTGTTGGCGCTGCCGGCGATTATGCGGCACCGGAATTTCGGCACCGACGCGTCGTTCACCGTGGCGCCGAGGGCGCAGGGCGCGTAGACGTCGCAGGGGATGGTCACGATCTCATCCGGCTCCACGGCCTTCGCCCCGAACTCCCTCACCGCCCGCCCGAGGGCTGCCGTGTCCACGTCCGTGACGGCGAGGTGCGCCCCGGCCTCGTGGAGCAGCCGGCACAGGTGGTAGCCGACGTGCCCGACGCCCTGCACCGCCACCGTCCGTTCCTCCAACGAGGTCGTGCCGAAGACCTCATCGACGCATGCCCGCATCCCCTGCAAGACGCCTAAAGCGGTGAAGGGGGAGGGATCTCCAGATCCCCCACGCGTAACGTCCACCCCGACGACGTGGCCCGTCTCGACCCGGATAAAGTTGGCGTCTTCCGTGGAGGTCCCGACGTCCTCGGCGACGATGTAGCGTCCGCCCAGCGTCTCGATGTAGCGGCCGAAAGACCGGAAGAGCGCCTCGGACTTGTCCGTGCGCGGATCGCCGATGATGACGGACTTGCCGCCCCCGAGGTTAAGCCCGCTCGCCGCCGCCTTGTAGGTCATTCCTCTTGCCAGACGCAGCACGTCCACCACGGCGTCGTCTTCCGAAGCATAGGGGTACATCCGGCATCCCCCGAGTGCGGGTCCCAGCGTGGTGTCGTGGACCGCGATAATGGCGCGCAGCCCCGTCGCCTTGTCGTGGCAGAAGACGAGCTGCTCGTAGCGGAACTCCGCCAGCTTCTCGAAGACCTGCATATGCTTCTCCTTTCCCGACCCGAAGACGAACTCCGGAAACCCATTCTACTATCGGGACTCCCCCCGACGCCGAAGAAGCGGCCCCGGGCATATACGCCAGGGCCATCGCCTACACCTGGTGGTAGAGTGATGCGTCTACTGGGTGGTAGACTAGACGGTATGAGCACCACTATTCGGGTTGAAGACGGCACCAAGCGCAGGGTTCGGGCGTTGGCTGAGGCCACGGGCATGAAGATGCAGGCGGTGGTGGAGGAAGCTGTCGCGGAGTACGAGCGCAAGGTCTTCTGGGAGCGCACCAACGCCAGGTATGCGGAGCTGCGCGAGGACCGGGAGGAGTGGGCCGGGATCTCGGACGAGCGCGACGGCGAGTCGGGCGCGTTGCGAGACGCCTCGGGTTGACGGGCGCGAGGCGCGGCGAGGTATGGCTGGTGGATTTCGGCGTCCCCGTGGGACGCGAAGGCGGATACGTCCGTCCAGCCGTCGTGGTGTCGTCTGACATGCTGAACGCCGGGCCCGGGGGCGTGGTCGTGGTGGTGCCGACGACCACCTCGCACCGGGGCCTACCGTTGCACGTCGAGATCGAACCCGGCGAGAGCGGTCTGGACAGGATCAGCTACGCTAAATGCGAGGACATCAAGTCCGTAGCCGTCGAACGGATGGTGCGCCGCTTCGGTGTCACGTCACCGGAGACCTTTCACCAGATAGGCCGGACGCTCCGTTACGTGCTGGAGTTGTAAGACCCCGCAGAGCAGGTCCAGCCTGTCCTTCCTTCGCCGGGTGCTGAAAGCTGGGTGCCGACCGTCATATAACTCTCTGCTATCATCCGGGACCATGCAGAGTGAGAGGTTGGGCGAGGATACGACCGCCGGAAAACTCGAAGGACTGGAGAAGCTGCGCGAGAGGGCGGCCCACCCTGCGTCCGAACGGGCCGTAGAGCGGCAGCGCGAGAAAGGCAAGATGACCGCCCGGGAGCGCGTAGAGGCGCTTCTGGACGAGGGGACGTTCGTCGAGCTCGACCGGTACAGGGTGCACCGTTCCAACAACTTCGGGCTGGAGGAGAACAGGCCGCTCGGGGACGGGGTCGTCACCGGGTACGGGGAAGTGATGGGGCGGAAGGTCTGCGTCTTCTCGCAGGACTTTACGGTGTTCGGGGGGTCTTTAGGCGAGGTCTACGCAGAGAAGATCTGCAAGGTCATGGACCTGGCGCTCTCGACCGGCTGCCCCATCGTCGGCATAAACGACTCGGGCGGGGCGAGGATACAGGAGGGCGTCGTCTCGCTGGCGGGGTACGCGGACATCTTCCACAGGAACGTGCTCGCCAGCGGGGTGGTGCCCCAGATCTCGGTGGTAATGGGGCCCTGCGCCGGGGGCGCCGTCTACTCGCCGGCGATCACGGACTTCGTCTTCATGGTCGAGGAGACGAGCCACATGTTCATCACCGGCCCCGACGTCATAAAGAGCGTCACGGGCGAGGAGGTGAGCCAGGAGAACCTCGGCGGGGCCGTCACCCACAACACCAAAAGCGGCGTCGCCCACTTCTCCTCCCCGGACGAGGAGACGTGTCTTCAGGACGTGCGGTTCCTGCTCTCGTTTCTGCCGGAGAACAACCTGGAGACGGCACCCTACTTTCCGCCCACGGACGACGCAGGAAGGATGGACGAGGGGCTCGCCTCGCTCGTGCCGGACTCGCCGCGCCAGCCCTACGACATCAGGGAGGCGGTCGGCCTCGTCGTGGACGATGGGGAGTTCTTCGAGGTGCAGGAGGGGTGGGCCCAGAACCTCGTCGTCGGGTTCGCCAGGCTCGACGGGCACGCCATCGGGGTGGTGGGGAACCAGCCGAAGGTGCTCGCGGGGACGCTGGACATAGACGCGAGCGTCAAGGGGGCGCGGTTCGTGCGCTGTTGCGACGCGTTCAACATACCGCTGCTCACGTTCGTGGACGTGCCCGGGTTCATGCCCGGGACGGGTCAGGAGTGGGGTGGGATCATCCGCCACGGCGCCAAACTTCTCTACGCCTTCTCGGAGGCCACCGTCCCCAAGATGACCGTCATAACGCGTAAGGCCTACGGCGGCGCCTACGACGTCATGAACTCCAAACACATAGGCGCCGACATCAACGTCGCGTGGCCGACCGGCGAAGTCGCGGTAATGGGGGCCGCCGCGGCCGTCGGCATCATCCACCGCAGGCGCATCGCGGAGGCGGAGGACCCCGAGGCCGAGCGCGAGGCCCTCATCGCCGATTACGAGCAGAAGTTCAACAACCCGATGGGCGCCGCCGAGATGGGCTTCATAGACGACATCATAGACCCGCGGGAGACGAGGCCTTACCTCATCAAGGCGCTCTCGATGGTGCGGACCAGGCGACCCGAGCGCCCGCCGCGCAAGCACGGGAACATCCCCCTCTGAGCACCGTGGCCGGGAAGGAAATTACCGGGATACGCAGGCTCTGGCCCAGGACGGGGAGGGCGTGGGCGTTCGTGGTGCTTGGCGTGCTCACGTTCTTCGCGCTGGACTTGCTCGTCCTGCGGGGGTCTGACCCCGCGCTGGACCTCCTGGTCTTCCTCTCCGGCATGCTCGCCGGTTTCGCCGCGGCCCGCCTGGCTACCTACCCGTTCAGAAGGCTGGTGGGCGGTTCCGGGATCTGGAGTACCGTCGGGCTCTTCGCGGGGCTTGCCTTGGTCTTTGCGATCATCTTCGGCGGCACGGCCCTCGCCGGCATCCCGCCGTACCCCACCGCCGAGGGCGGTAACGTGGGCAACATGATCTACGGCATCGCCCTGGGGTTCCTCGTCGGCGTGCCGGGCGGCCTGATACCGGCCGGATCGGGGGAGCCTCGGCCTTCGTCTGTCCCGGATCTCAAGGTGGCGGCAGTGATCCTGGGAACGGTAGTAGGGTTGTTCGGGCTGCTCTTCATGCTCTTCCTGCTGCTGGAGTACGCGCTCGTGCCCCTGATCCGGGCCCTCGCAGGATGACGAACGCGCGCCGGATAGAACCCACCCCGACGCCCGAGGAGGCCGCGGCTATCGTGGCGGCGCTTGAGGTGCTGGGCGAGGGACGAACAGAGGCGGAACTTCCGGTGCGGAGCCGGTGGCGGCTGGCGGGGTTGCTGGGGCATCCGGTGCCGCCGGGGATGAAGCTCGATGGGGCGCTGTGGTCCTACTCTAGTTGGGAGGGTGGTCTCTAGGTGTTCGGGAAGGTCCTGATCGCGAACAGGGGGGAGATCTCGGTCCGCGTAGCCCGCGCGTGCCGGGAGATGGGCGTACGGAGCGTCGCCGTCTACTCTGACGTCGACCGCGGCGCCCTCCACACCGTCGTCGCCGACGAGGCCTACCACGTAGGCCCCACGCCCGCCGCCGAGAGCTACCTGAACATCGAGAAGCTCATCGAGGTCGCGAGGAGGAGCGGCGCGGAAGCCGTCCACCCCGGCTACGGCTTTCTGGCGGAGAGCGCGACCTTTGCCAGGGCGGTGACCGAGGCCGGGCTTGTCTGGATCGGGCCCCATCCCGACGCCATAGTGGCGATGGGCTCGAAGGTGGAATCCCGCCGCATCATGGCGAAGGCCGGCGTCCCGATCACGCCCGGCACCGAAAAGCCCGTCGATTCGCCGGACGCGGTCCTGGAGTTCGCAGCGGAGCACGGCTACCCGGTTGCGGTCAAAGCCTCGGCCGGCGGCGGCGGCAAGGGCTTCGCCGTCGCCCACGACAAGACGCAGGCGGAGGCGGCCTACTCGCGGGCGAGCCGGGAGGGAGAGGCGTACTTCGGGGACGGGTCGGTGTACCTGGAGAAGTACCTTCCCGCGCCCCGGCACATAGAGATCCAGGTCTTCCGCGACAAGCACGGCAACGGGGTCCACCTGGGCGAGCGAGACTGCTCGATCCAACGCCGCCACCAGAAGCTCGTCGAGGAGTGCCCGAGCCCGGCCCTGGACCCCGGAACGCGCGGGGCGATGGGCCGCGCCGCCGTCGCCGCCGCCGACGCCGTGGGCTACGATTCGGCCGGCACCGTTGAGTTCCTCCTGCAGAAGGGCGAAGCCGGCGACGAGTTCTTTTTCCTGGAGATGAACACCCGCGTGCAGGTCGAGCACCCCGTAACCGAGGAGGTCACGGGCATAGACATCGTCCAGACCGGCATTCGCATCGCCGCCGGCGAGCCGATGCCCTTCTCCCAGAAGGACGTCTCCTGGCGGGGCCACGCCATCGAGGTCAGGATAAACGCCGAGGACCCGGGGGCAGGCTTCGTCCCGAGCCCCGGCGCCGTCGTCGTCTACGAGGAGCCGGGCGGACCTGGGGTCCGGGTGGACTCCTCGCTGAAGGGTCCAGGGCTCGTCCCGGAGGCCTACGATCCGCTGTTCGCCAAGCTGATCGCGCGCGGCCCCGACCGGAAGGCCGCCCTCGCCCGGCTGCGGCGGGCGCTCGCGGAGTTCAGAATAGAAGGCATAGCCACGACGCTGCCGTTCTTCCGGGCCATCCTCGACGACGAGGCCTTCGTCTCCGGGGACTACACGACGGGCTTCGTCGCCGACAGGATGGACGGTCTCGCCATAGAGGCGGCGCAGACCGCCGGCCTCGACGCGGCGGACGAGAAGGCGTCCCGCGAGGTCGAGGTCGAGGTAGACGGCCGGCTCTTCCGGGTGCGGGTCTTCGGGGACGTGGCGGCCGGACGCGGGGCGCCTCCGCGGCGCAGCGGGAGGACCACGCGGCGGACGGCCGTGGCGGAGGGGGCCATCGCGGCGCCGATGCAGGGGACGATCGTGAAGGTGCTTGTCGAGGAGGGCCAGGAGGTCGCGGCGGACGATGCCGTCTGCCTGCTGGAGGCGATGAAGATGGAGAGCGAGGTCAGGGCCCAGAGGGCTGGCCGCGTCCTCAAGGTGCTCGTCGAGGCTGGCAAGACCGTCCGCCCCGGCGAGCCCCTGGTGGTGCTGGAGTAGGACGGGTCCCCGATGGTAGACCAGGCCGAAGAGTTCGTGTGGAGCGGCGAGGGCGAGGACGCCGAGATCCTCGT
This sequence comes from Actinomycetota bacterium, assembly GCA_030857715.1. Next base: position 11,421 of record JALZNL010000025.1, read on the forward strand.
CCGCGCCCCCGACGAAACCACGGCCGAACGGGCCTCCGAACGCGCCCTCCCGGCGGCCCGTCTCCCCGGCGTCCACAGCCCCGTCCACGCCGCCGCCTCGGCGGAGAACCTCGGATGGGTCGCGGCCTCCAGCACCCACGTCGCCCCTGACCTCTTCTCCGCGCCGGCCCGTGGCCTGCTCCTCGTCGCCGACGCCGACGCGGGCAACCTCGGCGTGCCGGCGCGCGACGTAACGAATCTGGTCCTGCGCGGTCTTATGGAGGCGGGCCCCTCGTTGCCGGTCCTGAACGAAGCCGGCGTGCGGAGGGTCTGCGAGGAGGGGTCGTCCGCGGCGGCAGAGGACGGCCTCGTCGAGGAGGAAGATCTGGGCCATCTGGAGTCCGTCGAGGGGGACCCGGATGCGCTCGGGCGGCGGGCGCTAGCCGCCGGGACGCGGGACTGGGAAGAACGGTTCGGGCTGGACGTGGCGGTCGTAGGCGAGGTCTTTGACAGCGAAGGGGCCGAGGCGCTTGGCCTGCGGCCGGGGATGCTGGTGCTCGTGGTGCGGGTCGGGGCGGGGGACCTCGGCAGGCTCGCGTTGGGTACGCACCGGACCCGGATCTTCACCCGGATCAGGGCCGGCGTGGACTTCGGCGCCGGGGACGACCTGCCGGCGGCGCCTCTGGAGGCCGAAGAGGCGGCCGACCTCGTCGCGGCCACACACGCCGCCTCCAACTTCGCCGATGCCCGGGCCGCCCGCGCGGTCTACGCCCTGCGGCGCGTGCTCGGGGACGTCGCCGGCGGCCTCGACCTCCGCGCCTCGTGGAAGGTCGGCGGGATCGAGGGTCGGGACGGGTCCCTGATG
>JALZNL010000302.1 GCA_030857715.1 Actinomycetota bacterium
ATGCTCTCCGCAAGCGGGTACAGCCTGCTCCCCGCTATGAACTCTTCACTCATGCCGCTTCTCCTCTCACTACGTCGTGCGGCAACCCTAAACCCAGGGTCGAGGGTGTTAACGAAGTTAGTCCTGTTAATGCAGATTCGTAAAGTTCCATACACGAGGCTCTATAGTTAAAAGTTTCTGTTTTCGCGCTAACAGCCTTAACAGGACTAACAGCCCGAGAAGAAAACCCGCCGTTTTGCAGGGGTTTCTTGCCGCCGAGGGTGTTAGTCCTGCCCATTTCAGGGCTAACATCCGGGGTTAACAGGGTTATCAGGGTTAACACTTCTCGCCCTCTTTCAGCCCGATTCCGCGCCGGATCGCCACATTTCGGCTGCCGGAGGAGGCCGGGTAGCCCCTCTCCGCGAGCTGCTCGCCGAACCGCCGCTTGCTTTCGGGCCTCTCACCGGACTCCTCGCACCACTCCGTGTAGTCCGCATACAGGCTCCCAAACTTCGCCCAGGCGTCCCTCCCGATCACGCAACGCTCGTTCAGGAATCCCGCCAGCACGTCCATCACGGCGCGATACTGGTTGGTCGCTCTCCGCACCGCGTCCGGCTCGCCAAGTCCGTCTCGTTGCCATTCGAGGGAACCGCGTACCGCCCAGGCCAGGACTCCGGGTAGCTCTTCGAGGAGCTTCTCCGGTAGCTCGGTGTCCTGCTCCTCGGGAGGGATCGCGGTAGTGAACGGGATCAGCTTGATCCTGCGCCAGATCGCCTGATCGGTTCCTCTCACGTCCGGGCGGTGGTTCGTCGCCAACCAGACTTTGTGGCTCGGCTCGAACTGCCAGAAGTTCTCGTACAGCCTCCGGGCCTTGATGGTGTCGCCACCGGTCAGAGACTTCACGAGGGATTCGTTGAACCGGCGGCCTTCCTCCACCTCTATCGAGGCGACGAGCCTTGCCCCGAACAGGTCGGCAAGCTCGGTCGGGTGTGATCCGCGCTTCGCCAGCAGCAGGTCCGGCGCGCTCTGCTGTCCGTAGCCGCCCATCGCGGCCATGAGCGTGTTGAGGAAGGTGCTCTTCCCGTTGGCCCCCGTGCCGTACAGGATCGGCAACACATGCTCCCGGATCGAGCCGCTGAGGGAGTAACCCGCCATCCGCTGCACGAACCGGCGCGTCTCCACGTCCGGCAGGATGCGCGCAAGGAACGCCCCCCAAGCCGGAGCCTTCGCGTTGGGGTCGTACTCGACCGGCGCGAGCTTGGTTAGCAGGTCGGCCCGGTCGTGCTCCCTAAGTTCTCCGGTGCGTAGGTCCACGGTCCCGTTCTCGCAGTTGAACATCCACGGATCGGCGTCGAGTTCGTCGGGTCGTATCGGCATCTCCGACTGCGCCAGCGCGATCATCGCCTCTATGCGGGAGCGACTTTCGGAGCTTCTGGCGTGGTTGGAAATCGCCTTTCGGCGGTCGGAGTCCCCGGCGTCGGCGGCTTCCAGGTAGATCGCTCGCACCGTCTCCTTCGCCATCCGAGCCGTCGCGCCGCCTTCGTCCACCTCCCATCGAATCCCCGTCCAGGTGAGCCAGGCCGACCACGGGTAGACGTAGCGGGCATCGTCGCCGTGGCGATCCGCGAACCGCTCGCTGTTGCCGAGATCGGTAAGATTGTGAACACCGGTGTCCCGTAGCTCGTCCTCCGCGAGAGCCTTCAAGCCTTCGATGGTCCCGCCAGCGACGAGGAAGTCGTCCACGCCTGCCTTCGAGCCGTCCTCCGCGTCCGGGAGGTAGACGATCTTCGTCGTCGCTCCACGGCTCTCCAAAAAGCCCACGAGACCTTCCAGGGCGGCTTGCACCTTCGGGTTCGCCGTAACATCGGAGTCGAAAGCTACGAAGACCACCCGCCCGTGGAGCACGATCTCCTCCCACTCTTCGAGCGGCGTGCCGTCCCGCTTCCAACACCACACCCCCTGCAAAGCGACGGCCACCTCTCCGCGACTGGCGAGCGCGTCCGCCTTCTTGACGCCTTCCACGACCCACAACGGCGTCTCCGCGTCCCTCAGCCGCCCGTTCTGCGAAGGATGCACGTCGAGGCGAACCTTCGATCCGCCGGGTGTTTCGTACTTGACGACTTTGCCCTTCTTCCCCTTCCGGGGTCGGTCGGGCTTGATCTGGCACGTAACCTGCTCGTCGCTCGGCGACCACATCGGGATCGCCAGCGCGGGTGTCAGCTTGCGCTGGTACTCGGAGAACCCGAGGACGGCGGCCTCCTCCGGTCGGCTCACGGTGAAGTATCCGCGCCCGGCCACAATCTCCGGGTCGATCCCGCTGCCCTCGACAAGCTCCCGCCGGTGCCGCTCGTCCAGGTCGGCGGTATACTGGCTTTGGTTGCTTACCCCTTGACGTAGGGTAGAATTAGGGTGATCCACGAGTCAACTCCTTTGGTCGGGTTGGGGGCTTTGGATACTGATTGGGCCGCTGCCAGGCGGCCCTCTCTCTTCGTCTAGGACACTTCAACGAACTCCTCTCCGTTGAACTCCTCCGTGTCGTACTTCCCTCCGCGCAGCATCTCCCTGGGGTCCACGCCGAGCGCGGCGGCGAGCTTCAAGACCGTCGATTTTTGAGCTGCGTTGTCCTCCCACTCAAGATGCGAGATGGTCGGCTGCGCCACGCCCGAACGCCTCGCCAGCACGGACTGCGAAACGTCCTGAGCCAGCCGCGCCGCCCTGAGTCCGGGCAAGGGGTACGTCGTGCGCTTGTACGTCTTCCGCTTGGGCTGGCTCGCCGTCGCCGGGGGCTTCCTCTTCGCCTTGGTTTCCAACCGCCGCCTCCTTCCCTCCGCTATGCGGGTCTGTCTATTGACTCTCCGCTATATTATAAACCTTCTCCGCCGGAACCACAGAAAGCTTACGAATCCCCTGCAAATAGCTATATTTCTATACGAGTCTATAGTACAATTAGGGGTGTAAGAGAAACCAATGCTCCGGCGCTGTAACCGCCAAGTAACAGCCCGGAGCGCGACCCAAGGAGAGAGCCTTGAGTGACGCAAGTGTAGACCAGACCCGCCCGACCACGCGGGCGATCACGGTGGACGAGGCGCTGGCCCGAAGAATGGCGCTTTACCTCTTCGCGGACCCGGAGCCGATCATCGCCGCCTTTCTCGATGAGCCGGTCAAAGAGGCGCTGGCGATGGTCGAGTGGTGCGTGAGGCACGAGGGCGAGGAAGGCTTCGATCCCGCGAAGGCCCTCCCGAACTGGGCCAAGCGCCGCAAGCGTGGAGCGTGGAGCGACCGCCCGAATCAGGCGGCCCGGATCATCTGGGGCGAGGCGCCCGCAAAGCTCCACGGCTGCGCTGGGTGCGGCGAGACCCGGCGCGAGGTCTACGAAGTCGGAGCCGACAGCCTGACCTTCCACGACGGCGACCTGATCTGCGAGGCGTGCGCCGCCGACCACGGGGTGACACTGTGACGCGCTTCGAGCTTGGGGCGTGCGTGGCTACGCCGTCCGCCCTCGAAGTCCTCGACCAGCGGGGCGTCTCGCCGCTGGACCTCCTCCAACGGCACGCCTCCGGCGATTGGGGCGAGATCCCGAAGGCCGACGCCAGAGAGAACGAGCGGAGCCTCAAGCATGGCCTGCGGGTCCTGAGCAGCTACCCCGTGGGCGATGGGAAGGTGTGGATCATCACCGAGGCGGACCGTAGCGCAACAACGGTGATGTTGCCGGAGGATTACTAAGCTAGGATTGGAGGAGCATGGAACCGATTTTCGAGACTGAGCTGGGGAAGCTGTATCAGGCGGACTGCCTGGAGTTTTTGCCGACGGTGGAGGACGCGAGCGTGGATCTGGTCTTCGCGGATCCCCCCTTCAACTTGGGCAAGGACTACGGCAACGGGCGGAGCGACTCGCTGGTCGCCGAGGAGTACCTGGACTGGTGCGGTCGGTGGATCGCCGAGGGTGTCCGTGCGTTGAAGCCGGGCGGAGCTTTCTTCCTCTGGAACCTTCCGAAGTGGAACGTGGAACTGGGCCACCGACTGAACCAGGAAGGGATGCTGATGCGCCACTGGATCGCGGTGGACATCAAGTATTCGATGCCGATCCCCGGACGGCTCTACCC
>JALZNL010000026.1 GCA_030857715.1 Actinomycetota bacterium
GTGCTCGGCGTGCTGCTTGAGGTCGTAGTCCGTGCGGTTGGCGACGCCTTCGAGCTCCGACCAGCCGGCGAACGGGTAGTTGTACTCGATGTCCACCGTGCGCTTGGAGTAGTGGGAGAGCTTCTCTTTGGGGTGCTCGTAGCGGCGGAGGTTCTCCTCCTTGATGCCGAGGTCGAGGTACCAGTTCCAGCGCTGTTCGATCCAGTACTCGTGCCACTCCTCGTCGGTGCCCGGCTCGACGAAGAACTCCATCTCCATCTGCTCGAACTCGCGGGTGCGGAAGATGAAGTTGCCTGGTGTGATCTCGTTGCGGAAAGATTTGCCCTGCTGCGCGATCCCGAACGGCACCTTGACCCGGCTGGTCTGGGTCACGTTCTTGAAGTTCACGAAGATCCCCTGCGCCGTCTCCGGCCTCAGGTAAGCCAGGTTCTCCTCACTCTTGACCGGCCCCATGTACGTCTCGAACATCAGGTTGAAGGGCCTGACGGGAGCAAAATCTCTCCCGCCGTCCACTGGGTCCTTGATCCGGTCGTCCTCCTGGATGATCCTGGTAAGCTCCTCGGCGCTCTTGCCCTCGGCGTCGATGCCGGTGGCGTCTTCGACGAGGTGGTCGGCCCGGTAGCGGCGCTTGCTGGTGCGGCTCTCGACGAGCATGTCGTTGAAGGTCGCGGTGTGCCCGGAGGCCTCCCAGACCTTGGGGTGCATGATGATCGCCGCGTCCAGCCCCACCACGTCGTCGCGCATGTGGACGGTGCTCCGCCACCACTCCTCTTTTATGTTCCGCTTCATCTCGACACCCAAGGGGCCGTAGTCGTAGGAGGACCTCAGACCGCCGTAGATCTCCGAGCTCTGGTACACGAAGCCCCGGCGCTTGCAGAACGCCACCACTTTATCCATCGTCACGGCCTGCGGCATGTTTAATCCTCCGGATCTTTTCGTGGCGTACATGCCACGAATTTGAGCAAGTATAGCCTAGAGGTAAACAAGGATCGGGGCAACCACGGGCGCCCCGCGGGCCGCTACCTGCCCCTCCCGAAGAGCCGCAGGCTTTTGAGCGTGACGTATAATGCGGGCATGGAGATCGTTCTCATAGGTATCGGCGTGGGGCTCGCTTCCGTTGCGGGGGTTCGGGCATTCCTGCCGCTCGCGCTGGTCGCTCTCTTCTCTGCGCTGGGGCTCTTCGAACCGCCCTCGCCGTACGTGGACGTCGGTGGTGATGGCTGGTGGTGGTCGGCCTTCGGCGTGCTCGCGGCGCTCTCCATCCTGGAGACGGCATTGGACAAGATCGGGGGGGTAGAGCGCGCGTTCAACGTCGTAATGGTTCCGGTGAGGGCCTTGGCCGGGGGGGTACTGTTCACGGCGGGGAGCGGCTTTGACGTGGATGCGGGATCGGCACCGTGGCTCGTGGTCGGGGCTTTGATCGCGGGCGTCGTGGCCGTGCTCAAGGTCCTGTTGAGGCCGCCGGCGACGGGTGTATCTTCCGGCGTCTCCACGTCTTTCCTGAGCCTCATCGAAGATCTGGCAGGCTTGATCGGCGGGGCGGTCGCGCTCTTCGTTCCCTATTTGCCGGTCTTGCTCGTGGCGTTTCTGCTATTCTTTTTCTCTCGCATCAGGAAGCGGCGGGGAAGAAAGTTCGGGGGCCTCCGCATCCTCGGCGACTAGGGTTCGTCGGCTCTCCTGGGAGGGTGCCATGGAGGAACGTGAGATCACCATCGTCAAGGGCGGTCGCCAGACGCCTTTTTCGCGCGGCATCCTGGCCCAGACGCTGGCACAGGCGGGCGCCGGGCCTGAGATGGCCCACCAGATAGCGAGCGAGGTCCGGGCCGAGCTCGCGGCCGAGCAGCGCTTCACCGTCGAGGAGGAGGAGGTGCTTGCCCGCGTTCGGGACAAGCTCGTCAAGAAGGACGCCATCGCGGTCGGGCGGCTGGACAAGTGGCGGATATTGCGCGAGTCGAGCGAGCCTGTGGTCGTCTTGATCGGCGGTGCAACCGGGGTCGGGACGAGTACGCTGGCGGCGGACGTGGCCAGGAGGTTGAACATCCAGAGCGTGGTCGGGACAGATTCTATTCGGGAGGTCTTGCGGCACGCCATCAGCCCTGATTTGTTGCCGATACTGCACAAGAGCTCGTACGAGATCAAACGCCAGGACGTCCGGGTGCCGGTCGAGGAGGATGAGGCTGTCCTCTTCGGTTTCAGGGAGCAGGCAGCAAGGGTCTGCGTCGGGGTCGAGGCCATCGTGGAGCGGGGGCTCAAGGAGGGGACCAACCTCGTGGTCGAGGGGGTCCACCTGGTGCCGGAGATCATCCCGGAGCGCTACCTGGATCACCCGAACGTGTGCACGCTCGTCGTCCACCTCTCCGACGAGAACGTCCACCGCTCCCGGTTCTACATCCGGGCCATGGGCACGGCGATGCGGCGGCCGGCGGAGGAGTACATAAGCCACTTCCAGCAGATACGCCAGATCCACGACTACATCGTCGAGAGCGCGGGCCGGGCCGGGGTGAACGCGGTCGAGAACCTCTCCATAGAGAACACCTCGGACGCGGTGGTCGAGATCGTGGCGAACCGCGTCTCGGGCATAGCCGAGAGGGCGGAGCGGCGGGCCTCGCCGCTCCTGATGGGCGTGGACACGCCGCGCCGCGGCGTCCCCCTCACCCGCACGAAAAGCGGTTAGAATGACCCGGGAGGGCCCACAAGGAGGCAGAACTGGTGGATAGAGCGCGGCTGAGAACGTTCCTGCTCGGCGGTGCCGCGGGGTTGCTCGCGGGCGTGCTACTCGCCCCCCGCAGCGGCCGCGAGCTTCGGGGCTCCCTCACCGACCGGGCGGGCGAAGCCCGCGAGCGGGGGCGCGAGTCGTACTTCGAGACCCGGGAGGGGATGCGGGAGCGCAGGGCCGCCCTTCTGGAAGGCCGCGGCCGTCCGGCGAACCCGGCCCGTCAGGCCCCCCCCGAGGAGACGACCGCCGCGGCTCCGCGCCCGCGGCTTCGGGACGTGTCGGAGGGCTCCGAAGGACCCGCCGAAAGACCCGTCGAAGGGCCCGCCACGGGGGCGGAGCGGTCCGAGGAGCTCCGGAGAAAGGTGCGGGAGACGCGGGAGCGGCTGCGGGGGAAGCAGGACCTGGGGCGGGGGCCCGAGGCATGAAAGCCGCCTCTTTTGTCCCCGTGATCGGGGCGATCTCGCCGGACATGGCCGAGGAGGTGCCGGGCCTGGCCGAGGCGGTCGCTTTCTGGACGCGGGGGCGGCCGGCCGCGGAGTGGTTCCGCGAGATGGAGGACTGCTGGGGCACGGCCGGGTTCGTCTTGCGCCGGGGGGAGGAAGTCCAGGGCTTCGTGGTCTACGGTCCGCCCGAACGATTTCCGCAGGCCGGGGCGTACCCTGTGGGGCCGTTCGCCGACGACGCCGCGATGCTGGCCTACGTCGGGGGCGACGTCAGGACCCGCCGCCGGTTGCTGGTCAGGATGCTCAGGGAGCTGCGCCTCCGGGGCGTCGGCACGGTCGAGGCCGTGGCGAGCGACCGGGACAGGCCCCACCACGTCCCGACCGCGTTCATGCTCCAGAGCGGCTGGAGGCCCGTGCGCCACGCGCCGCGCGGCCTCGGCCGCTACACCCTCGTCCGCACCGAGCTTGGGAGCGCCGTCGAGGTGGGGGAGCTGGCCCGGGCGCTCGTCGGCAAGGTCAGGCTGCCGAGCCTCAAAAGGAAAGTCCCAAACCCCGGCATCCTGGCCCGCGCCGACGGCGAGCGCCGAGAGGGGTAGCACGCCGGCTTCGCCGGCTTGTCAGCACGCTCCGGCTAACGCCTCCGCTCTCAGCACGCTTCGGGCCTTCGGCCCTCGCTTTCAGCTTGTCAGCTCCCTCGGCCGTTCGAGGCTAACCCGGTCCCGTTTGGCTCGCGGTCGTGGGCGGGGGGCTGGTCCCATCTTGCCCGTCCTGGAGCGCGGGCGGGTTTCGAAACCCGCACCTACGGTGGGGTGGGTGGTCGGTTCCCGGGCGGGGAGGCCATTCCGATCTTCGCCGTGGGGCAGTACGACCGGACGCTGCGGGTAACGCCTGGACGATGCTCGGCCGACCGCTGAAAGCCGTCGAAGACGGCGTGCTGAGAGTCCCCGAAGGGGACGTGCTGACAAGGCGCGAAGCGCCGGGCTGACGAGCGGAGGCGAAGCCGGAGCGTGCTAGAGTGGCAGTATCGCCGTCCTGATCACCGAGACGCCCTCGGGGGTGGTGGCCCGGATCTCGAGTATCTCCGACCGTTCGTCTGGGGCCGTCGGGGCGCCTGACGCTTGCGGCTGCTCGGAGAGGTTGAGGAGGAAGCCTACTTCGACGTTCTCGCCCGCTTTCAGGTCCCGCAGCGTCCGCCGGTAGTAGCGGGAGCGGGGGTTGGCGGTGTCTTCCGACGACGATTCGAGCGTGAGGTTCACGTTCGAGAAGTCCTTGCCGCCGGCGTTCTCCACGGTAAGCAGCAGCTCCTGGTCCGGCGCCGGTTCCAGGGAGGCGAGCCGGTCCCTGTTCAGGTCCAGGTCCAGGGCGGGGCCCGGCTTGCCGCGCGCGGGCGTGGCCGGCAGGTCCTCCGCCGAAGAACCCGTCGCGAGGTTCGCCAGGAACAGGAAAGCCCCCGCCGTCAAGAGGAAGGCCAGGGCGGCGCCCGCCGCCCAGAGCGCCGCGTCTCTCATCGTGGGGCCTCCGGGGGCTCGGGCGTCGTGATCGGGACCTCGTAGAGGTTGTAGAAGGCGTCGAGAAGCTCGTCGGCGGGGGCGGCGCGCACCTCGGGCTCCCCGGACGAGGTGCCGCGGGCCACGATGGCGACGCTCGTGCCCGCGGGGGACCAGGCCAGGTCGTCCGCCCCGGTCTTTATCTCCATGTCCTCGTTGGTGGTAACGGCGTCGAAGTTCCCCGTCGTCAGGTTTAGGACGTATAGGTTGAGGGGGGACTTGGAGTTGAGGCGGCCGACCACGGCGAGCCGGTCGCCCTCGGGCGAGACGCGGGCGCCGCCGGCGACGAAGTCCTCGCCCACCCCGGGGGCGGGCTCCGGCTCCCCTGGCTCCGGCTCCGTCCGGTACAGGTCGTAGAGGGGCTCGCCGTCGTCCGCCGGGGAGGACATCGCGCCGGCCACGAAGTAGATGCCGCGCTCCGTCCACTGGGGGGCGCCGAGGATGCTCCGGTCGTCTTCGAGCTCGGAGATCTTACGCGCCTCCCCGCTGCGGAGGTCGAAGACGTGCAGCTCCCCGGAGCGGCTTTCCCCGGGGGTGCGCACCGCGAGGGCGACCCTGTCCCCGTCCGGCGAGGGGGAGACGGCGGTCACCGTGCCCGGCACCGTCCCGGTGTAGACCCGCTCCATCCGGCCGGCGCGCAGCAGCGCGACCGCGCTCTCGTCGGCCCCCGCCTCGAGGGCCAGGACGACGTCTTTGTGCTCCGGACCCGGGGTCATGGCGAGGACATCTTCCGCCATCTTCTCCACGCCGAGGGAACCTTCTTTCGAGTCCGTCCGGTAGACGGCCCCGGGCTTCCCTTCCACCGCCCCCGCGCCGCCGAGCATGGTCAGGGTGCCGTCGGCGGTCCACTCCGCCTCCGCGGCGACGAAGTCCTTCGTGGTCCAGCGCGTGAGCTGCTCGCCGTCCACGGTCCTGTCCACCACGTAGCCGTCCACTATGAAGGCCACCCGGTCCCCGCCAAGGGACCAGCTCGGCGAGCCCTTGTATCCGGGGCCGGAGCTCAGGGGCCTGGCCTCTGGCCCGAGGCCAGAGTTTACCCTTCCCTCGGCGGGCGGCAGGGGCTGAATGGGGTCCTCCGCCGCCGGGTGCGCGCACCCGGCAAGCAGGACCGTCACGGACGCGCACGCCGCGACGAGGAGGCCGCGCACGGGCGAGGGCCTACATCGCATAGCTCGAAGAGCGGGAGAGTGGCTCCGTGGGGAGTTGGACCAGGAAGGTGGAGCCCCGGCCGACCTCGCTCTCCACGGAGATGTCGCCGCCGTGCATCTCGACTATCTGCTTGCTAATGGCGAGGCCGAGGCCGCTCCCCCCGGTCGCGCGGGAGCGGTCCTTGTTGACCCTGTAGAAGCGCCCGAAGAGCTGTTCGAGGTCCTCCGGGGGGATACCGATGCCCGTGTCCCGTATCCGCACGGTCATCCAGGAAGGGGTGTTCTCCACGGTGACGTCCACCCGGTCGCCGGGGTCAGAGTACTTGATGGCGTTGTCCAGCAGGTTGAGGAAGACCTGGTAGAGCTTCTGGACGTCGCAAATGCAGCGGTGCTCGGCCCCGTCCTCAAAGTACACCTCGATGCCGAAGCGCTGGGCCTTCGTCTCCACGCTCCTCATGGCGGTCCGGATCACCTCCCCGAGGTCCGCGGGGCCGACCTCCAACTGATACTGCCAGGAGTCCATCTGGGCGAGCGTCATCAGCTCATCGACCATGCCCCGGATGCGCGCGAGCTCCCCCTCGGCGAGCTCCAGAGCGCGGCGCTCCAGCGGGTCGAGCCTCTCCCGCGCCCGCTCCAGCAACCCGACGGCGCTCTGGATGGTCGTCAAGGGCGTCCTCAGCTCGTGGGAGAAGTCCGAGACGAACGCGGTCTTGGTCTTCTCCAGCGAGCGGTGCTCGGTTATGTCCCTGACGGCGAGGATGATGCCGGCGTCCTTGCCTGACCCGTTGGTCTCGCGCCGGTCCATCCTGGCGGCGTAGGCCCAGAAGGTCTTCTCCCCGAACTCGACCTCCCTGACGGCGACCCCGTTGGCGGCGGCCTCCCGGACGCACCGGACGATGCCATCCGGCGTGCCTAGCTCGTCGAGGAGGCGGCCCTGGTCGGAGTGCCGGACGCCGAGCATCCTGGCCGCCGCCGGGTTTACCATCGTCACCCTCTCGGCCGGGTCCGTGGCGACGACCGCCTCGGGGGAGGCCTCCAGCACGGCCTCCAGGCGGCTCTTCTGCTCCTGGATCTCCCCGACGTAGTGCTCTATCTCCTCGGCCATGTAGTTGAAGGCCCGGGCGAGTTCGCCGAGCTCGTCCCTCCCCTTGACGGGAACTTCGGCCGCGTAGTCCCCGGAGGCGACCCGTATCGCCGCGTCCCTGGTCTCCGAGAGCGGGCGCGTGAGCTGGCGGGCCAGAAGTAAGCTCGCCCCGGCCGCGATCAGCACGCTCGTGAGGATGGCCCCGACGATGCCGTAGCGCAGGTAGGAGAGGGTCTCCTCGATCTCGTCCCTCGGAACATCGTAGACCATGGCCCCCTTGGCGGTCCCGTCCCGCCCCACGAGCGGCCACACCGCGACGTAGCCCGAGCGACCCTCGCTCCAGATTAGCCTACCCTCGCCCCCCGTGGAGCGGGAGGCCTCCTCGAACGTTGTCTCCGCGAGGTCCAGCTTATCCAAGTCCGTGCCCGGGTCCACCGGGTTCCCGAAGCCGTCCCGGGCGGCCAGCGGCTCGCCCTCGGTGCCGACGTAGAGCACCCCGAGGCCCGTCGGGTCGGCGACCGTCGTCACGAGCTCTTCGGCGTAGTCTGCGGTGGGGGGAAGGCTCTGGTCCTCCGGGTCGCGGAGGGACTCAAGGAAGTCCTGCGCCCCGGCGTTCGCCGTCTGGGAGCGCTGTTCGAGCAGTGTCTTCTCCGCCTCCACGAGCTGGTTCTGCGAGAACGAGTAGAGGACGACGCCTATGATGAGGCTCGTAACCGAGGAGATGCCGACGAGCGCGACGAAGATCCTGGCCCGAAAGCTCGCCGGGGGCAGCAGCCTCCTTCTCTTGCCCTTCTTCGCTATGTCGCCGCCTCTCTATCCGGGCCGGGCGGCCCGGTAACCCACGCTCGGCACGGTCTGTATGATCTGGGGCCTGGACGGGTCGCGCTCGACTTTGGCCCGCAGCCGGCTTATGTGGACGTCTATGTAGCGGCTGGCGAGGTAGTGCGAGCCCGTCGAGACGGCCTCGGAGATCTGGGCCCGCGTGAAGGCCTGCCCCGGACGGCGCATCAATAGCGCCAGTATCTTGAACTCGGTGGGCGTGAGCTCCAACGACCGCCCGTCCCGGCTCACCGTGTACGCCCCTGGGTCCAACTCCAGCGGCCCGAGCCGCAACATCCCCTCCCGGCCCCGGCCTTCCCGCCCGAACCGCCTGAGGATGGCCTTGATCCTGGCGAGCAACTCCTTGGTGTCGAAGGGCTTGGTTATGTAGTCGTCGGCCCCGAGCTCCAGCCCCACCACCTTGTCCACGGACTGGCTCTTGGCCGTGAGCAGGACCACGGGGACGTCGCTCAACTCCCGCATCTTCTTCAAGACCTCGAACCCGCTCATCCTGGGCAGCATGATGTCCAGGACCACGAGGTCGAGGTCCTCGCCCTCAAGCGCCCGCAATGCCTCCGTACCGTCCTCCGCCGTGACCACCCGGTAACCCTCAGACGCCAGCACGATGGAGGTCACCTCCAAGAGCGCCGCATCGTCGTCGACCAGCAATATAGTCTCGTCCAAGCCTCCAGAAACCTCCAGATCTACCCCCACAAGGGGCCAGGATATCCTACCCTATGCCGCAACCTTCCTGTAGCCTCGTCGCGATCCCATCCGGCAGATAGAAGACTTGAAGGTGAGACACTAAGATTTTATACTAGCGAGAACTCAGATAACTCTGTATTTCGGGAGGCAGGCGCATGGGCAAGAGCATAGGCATAGACCTTGGGACGACGAACAGTTGCGTGGCGGTGTTGGAGGGGGGCGACCCCACGGTCATCACCAACGCCGAGGGCGAGCGGACGACGCCTTCTGTGGTGGCGTTCGACAAGAGGAGCGGGGACCGGCTCGTCGGGCAGCTCGCCAGGCGGCAGGCTGTGACCAACCCTGACCGCACGATCTACTCGATCAAGCGCTTCATGGGCCGGCGCGTCAGCGACGTCAAGACCGAGGCCGGGCGCGTCGGGTACGACGTGGAGTCCGGTTCGGGCGGGGACATCCAGGTCAAGGTCGGCGAGAAGAGCTACTCGGCGCCCGAGATCAGCGCGATGACCCTCCAGAAGCTGAAGAAGGACGCCGAAGACTACCTCGGCGACGAGGTGACCGACGCGGTCATCACCGTGCCGGCGTACTTCGAGGACGCCCAGCGCCAGGCCACCAAGGACGCGGGGCGCATCGCGGGCCTGAACGTCAAGAGGATCATCAACGAGCCGACCGCGGCGGCCCTGGCCTACGGCATGGACAAGGAAGAGGACCAGACCATCCTCATCTTCGACCTCGGCGGCGGCACCTTCGACGTCTCCATCCTGGAGCTCGGCGAGGGTGTCTTCGAGGTCAAGGCCACCAGCGGCAACAACCACCTCGGCGGCGACGACTTCGACGCCAAGGTCGTCGATTGGATGGCCGCCGAGTTCAAGAAGGCCGAGGGCATCGACCTCTCCAAGGACAAGATGGCCGCCCAGCGCCTCGTCGAGGCCGCCGAGAAGGCCAAGAGGGAGCTGTCTTCGACGACCAGCACCTCGATCAACCTCCCATTCATCACCGCGGACCAGAACGGCCCGAAGCATATGGACCTGACGCTTAGCCGCGCGCAGTTCAACAACCTGACCGCCGACCTCGTCGAAGGGACGGCCGGGCCAGTGCGTCAGGCGATGAGCGACGCGGGGCTGCAGCAGGGGCAGGTGGACCAGGTGATCCTCGTCGGCGGTTCGACGCGCATCCCGGCGGTTCAGGAGAAGGTCAAGGAGATCACGGGCAAGGAGCCCCACAGGGGCATCAACCCGGACGAGGTCGTCGCCATCGGCGCCGCCATCCAGGCCGGCGTGCTCGCGGGCGAGGTCAAGGACGTCCTGCTCCTCGACGTCACGCCCCTCTCTTTGGGTATCGAGACCAAGGGCGGCGTCTTTACCAAGTTGATCGAACGGAATACCACTATACCTACGCGCAAGGGTGAGACTTTCACGACTGCCGACGACAACCAGAACTCGGTCGAGATCAAGGTTTATCAGGGCGAGCGCGAGATCGCGGCCTACAACAAGATTATCGGGAACTTCCAGCTCGTCGGCATCCCGCCGGCGCCGAGGGGTGTACCGCAGATCGAGGTCGCCTTCGACATCGACGCGAACGGCATCGTGAACGTCGGCGCCAAGGACCTCGGGACGGGCAAGGAGCAGAGGATCACGATCACGGCCTCCGGGGGCCTCTCGGACTCGGAGATCCAGCAGATGATGCGGGACGCGGAGTCTCACGCCGACGAGGACCAGCGCCGCAAGGAGGAGGCGGACGTCCGCAACAACGCGGACAACCTCGTCTACTCCGTCGAGCGTTCCATGAAAGACGTTGACGGCAAGGTGGACCCGAACACGAAGCTCGAGATAGAGCAGGCCATCAAGGAAGCGAAGGAGGCCCTCGCCGGCGGTGACGTAGAGGAGATCAAGACCAAGCAGGAGGCCCTCGTTACGGCCTCCCACAAGCTCTCCGAGGCCCTCTACAGCCAGGTCCAGGATCAGCAATCCGCCACCTCCGAGGCAACCGACACCGACGACCTGGTCGAGGACGCCGAGGTCGTAGAAGACGAAGAGGACCGTCAGGACGGGGAGCGTAAGTAAGTTGGCCAGGGAAGAGGAGAGGCGCGACCCGAACCTCCCCGGCGACGCGGCACCGGAAGGGGAGCCCACAGAGGAGGCACAGGGCTCCCCTTCGGACCCGGACATCGTAGACGAGACGGGCGTCGTGGACGAGACGACCGACGCCCCGGAGGACGCCGTCGCGGAAGAGCCTTCCGTGCCGCTGGCGGAGTTCGAGGCGGTGAGTGGGGAGCGGGACCAGTACCTGGACTCCCTGCGCCGTCTGAAGGCCGAGTTCGACAACTCCCGCAAACGCCAGGAGCGCGAGAGGGCCAGAATGCTGGAGTCCGCCTCCGAGAAGCTCGTGCAGGAGCTCCTGCCGGTCCTGGATAACCTGGACCGCGCCCTGGAGTCCGAAGGGGACATCCGCGAGGGCGTCCGGGCCACCCGCGACCAACTCGCCGACGTGCTCGCGAACGAGGGCCTCCTGCCCGTCGCCTCCGACGGCCAGCCCTTCGACCCAAACGTGCACGAGGCCGTCATGGGCCAGCCCTCGGAAGAACACGAAGAGGGAACCGTACTCCAGACCTTCCAGAGGGGTTACCTGCTCAACGGCAGGGCCATTCGTCCCGCGAAGGTTGTGGTTGCGAAGCAGGTTTAGATATGGAGACGAAAGACCTCTACAAGGTTCTCGAGGTATCCAAGGGGGCTTCGCAGGATGAGATCCGGCGCTCCTACCGTCGCCTCGCGCGCAAGTACCACCCCGACGCGAACCCCGGCGACGAGGGCGCCGAAGAACGCTTCAAGGGCATCCAACAGGCCTACGAAACCCTCTCAAACCCGGAGAAACGCCGGGAATACGACGAAGGACCACGCCAGTTCTTCGGGGCCGGGAACGCCGGACAACGTACGGCCGCTGGCGCGGACTTCCAGAACTTCTCCGACCTCTCCGACCTGTTCGGCGGCTTCGGTAACCTCGGCGACGTCTTCGGGCAGGCGACCACCAACGCGCGCGGCCGGCAGGCCTCCCCGAAAGGTGAGGATGCCACAGTAAGCGTCAAGTTGAAGTTTAAAGACGCGCTCGAAGGCGTGACGACCCGGGTCGGGGTTCCCGTGGAGGAGGCCTGCGGGGACTGCGGGGGGAGCGGCGCGGCGCCAGGCACCTCGCCGCGGACGTGTTCGCAGTGTGGGGGGCGCGGGACGCAGAGTAGGGACCAGGGGTTGTTCGCGCTATCCACGGCGTGTTCCCGGTGCGGGGGCGGGGGCAGCATCGTGGAGACACCGTGCCCGAGGTGTCGGGGGAACGGGAAGACGCGCGGGATGAAGCAGGTCAAGGTCAGGATACCGGCCGGTGCCAGGGACGGAATGAAGGTGCGGGTGCCGGGTCGTGGGGGCGCCGGGAGGAGCGGTGGTCCGGCGGGGGACCTCTTCGTGGTGACGCAGGTCGAGGAGCATCCGGTGTTCAAGAGGAAGGGCGACGACTTCGTCGTCTCGGTGCCGGTAAGCTTCGTCGAGGCGGCGCTCGGGGCGGAGGTGGAGGCCCCGAAGCCCGGGGGTGGGACGGTCAGGCTCAGGATCCCGGCCGGCACCCAGAACGGGAAGCAGTTCAAGGTCAGGGGGGCCGGGGCTCCCAGGACCAGGCGGGGCGGGACCGAGAGGGGCGACCTCATCGTGCGGGTCGGCGTCGTGGTGCCGAAGAAGCTCCGGCGGCGGGAGCGCGAGATCCTGGAAGCTCTGGCGGAGGAGCGGGACGAG
>JALZNL010000303.1 GCA_030857715.1 Actinomycetota bacterium
CCGAAGGCCTGATCTGCTCCACGGACGCCGACACGGTCGTGGCACCCGACTGGCTCGCAACCCAACTGCGAGCCGTGCAAGACGGGGCGAAGGCCATCGGCGGGCGCATCGACCTGGCAGACGCCGATACTCTTCCCCCCGGCGTCCTCCGCCTGCACGCCGAGAACAGCCGGATGCGTCACGAAAAGCTCCTGGCGGACCCGGGCCGGGCCGGCAGGACGGAGCACTGGCAGTTCTCCGGCGCCTCCCTCGCCCTGACGGCGGAGACCTACAGGAGCGTGGGCGGGCTCCGGCCCCTGGAGTCCCTGGAGGACGAACACCTGGAAGAAGTGCTGCGCGAGCGAGGCGTCCCGATCGAACGCCTACTCTCAGTCCGCGTCACGACCTCGCCCCGCCTCAAGGGACGCGCCAGCCGCGGCCTCTCCCACGACCTCTCGCGCATGGCCGTCGGGCATCAGGTATCGACGGTGCGCAGACCAGAGGACTGATGCCCCCGTCTTGTCCGCGGACGGCGCTGCGGGCCGCCTCGACGGTCTCCCACGGGATGCCGGCGTCCGGGACCGGGACGGAGATCCACTCGCCCCGGTCCTTGCGGCTGGTGGTCCGCTTCTTCCGGTAGAGCCGGGCCCCGTCGGGCGAGCTCGTCGATCTGCGCAGGGTGGTCGAGACTAACCACGGCGCGTCGGGCCGGGGACACCAAGCCCCCGGCCCTTTTCCTGCGCGACGGCACGAGCAAGCAGGTGCGAGAATGCGCGCGACGAACGAGCGCGGAGGAGAGGCACCATGATCGAGAGACAACCTAAGTTCTGCCCCAACTGCGGCGCGGCGCTGACCGACGACACCGCCGCGGTGGCGATAATCGACGACCGCTCCGGGGACGGCGGCTACGACTGCTAATGCGGACCTACTTTGGGATCAGCCACGTACAGAAGGTGGACTGACCCGGGGCGGGCCCGTGACGAACGCTTCAGCGATTTTGCGTAGGGTGGGGGGGCCGCGTTTTTCGCGGCCCTCCTCTTCGACGCCGCTTGCGCCGCCGAGCAGCCTCCCGCAAGTTCCGACTCGAGCCTCGCTCCCGACGTCACCTCCACCACCGCCTCCCGACCGAACCCGAAGGTGCTGTTCCCCAGATGGGGGTAGAGGAAGGCGGATCCGCGTACCCGTCGGCGAGAACAGGCGGCAAGCTGGTGCTCGACGACCGGGGCTGCCTGCGGATAAAGGCGTCGGCCGACGCCTCCGGGGAGGTGCCCTTGTGGCCTTCTTACTACTCGTTGGACACGTCCGACGAGCGCGTGAGCGTCCTCGACGAAGAGGGCCGGACGGTGGCGGAGGTCGGCGAGACCATGGCCGCCGGCGGAGGCTCGGTTTCGAAGGCCGTACTCCAACAAGAGGGCTACATGCGCGAGCGCACGAGGCGCGAACTGCTCGAACGCTGTCCCGGGGCATACTGGCTGATGGGCGAGGTGATCGACGCCCCGCAACGCAACTAGCAAGATCGACCTGCGCATCCCGAAGACCCGCGCAAGGACCGCGCCCGCGACGCCTTCCGAGAGGACGTTTCCGTGAGCATGGCGTGGACGGCGCGCTGGGGGATCCTGTGCCGCCTGCGCCCGTCGGTCTCGGCCTCCAGATACCCGCGGTCGATCATCTTCCGGACGCCCCGGTCCGTCACCTTGAGGATGCAGGCGGCCTGGCCGGTGGTGTAGGAGTCCTGCTCCACGGACTACCAGCAAAAAAGGTCGCTAACCGAATGCTGCGCCGACGAGTCTCGGCAAGACCTCGCCCGCCCAACCCCGCAGCGAGAAGTCCGCGTGCGGCGCGAGCGGCGTGGGGTCCGGGTTGACCTCGACCACGGTCGCCCCGTTCTCCAGGGCCTCGTAAGGAAGGGACGCTGCCGGGTGAACGAGGCCCGAAGTCCCCACGCTGAGAAAGAGGTCGCACAAACGAGCCGCCTCCGACGCCGCTTCGAGCCCCGCGGCCGGCAGGGCCTCCCCGAACCAGACCACGTCGGGACGGAGCGGCGAACCGCAGTTTGGGCAAGGGGGTGGGATGTGATCCATCTCGTCCGGCTCCACGGTCACGTTCTCCACCGGGCAGCGGCTGCGGCGGATGTTGCCGTGCAGCTCCACGACGTACTCGCTGCCGGCCTCCTGGTGCAGGCCGTCCACGTTCTGGGTGACGAGGGAGAATTCCGGTACGGACCGTTCCAGCTCTGCGAGCGCCTCGTGCCCGGCGTTGGGGCTCGCCCCTTCGACCAGTTCGCGCCGCCAGGCGTACCATTTCCAGACGAGTTTCGGGTCGCGCGCGAACGCCTCCGGGGTCGCGAGCTCTTGCGGGTCGTACTTCGCCCAGAGACCGGTCTGCGCGTCCCGGAAGGTGGGCACGCCGCTCTCGGCGGAGATCCCGGACCCGGTCAACGCCACCACGCGACGAGCCCCGCGCAGGACCTCGACCAGTTCCCACGGAAGGCCGGGCGCCGGCGCGGTCAGGCCCCCAGCGCCCGCAAGAGCTCCGTTGCCCCGTCCGCGACGCCCACCTCCCGCTCCTCGCCCGAGGACATGTCGCGCAACTTGATCGTGGCGCGGGAGAGCTCGTCCTCGCCCAGAATCGCGGCAAAGGAGGCGCCGGATCGGTCCGCCTGCTTGAACTGGCCCTTCGCCCCCCGCCCGCCAAAGTCCAGGTCGCACGAGACTCCCTCTGACCGCAGGGCGCCGGCCAGACGCATCGCCGGGACGCGCGCCTCGGGGGCGAGCGTCACGAAGAAGAGGTCCAGGGCAGGCTCGGTCTCCCTCGAAGCCGCGGCGAGAAGCATCCGCTCGACGCCGGTGCCGAAGCCGATGCCGCCGAGGTCAGGGCCGCCGAGGTCGGGGATCAGGGCGTTGTACCGTCCCCCGGCCCCAACCGTGTCCTGGGCACCCAGCGCCCCGCTCTTCGCCTCGAACACGGTCATCGTGTAGTAGTCGAGCCCCCGCACGAGGCCCTCGTCGAGCCTGTACGGCACGCCGAGCGCGTCGAGGCCTTCGCGAACGACGGCGAGGTGCTCGGCGGCGTCCGGGCTCAGGAACGCGCCGATTTTCGGGGCCTCCGCGAGCACGGCCTGGGTGCCCTCGTGCTTGGAGTCGAAGGTGCGCAGGGGGTTCGTGTCCATGCGGGCCACGGAGTCGGGGTCGAGGTCGGCGGCGTTCTTCTGGAGGTAGGCGCGCAGTTCCGGGACGTAGGCGCGGCGGGTCTCCATGTCGCCGATGTTGTTCAGGTGGACGACCTCGTCCCTCACCCCGACCGACTGGTGGATGGAGTAGAGGAGTGAGATCACCTCGACGTCCACCAGCGGGTCGGAGGTGCCGAGGGCCTCCACCCCGATCTGGGTGTGCTGCCGGTAGCGGCCCCTCTGCTGGCGCTCCTGGCGGAACATCGGCCCGACGTAGAACAGCTTGACCGGTTGCGCGAGCTTGAACAGGTTGTGCTCGATGTAGGCCCGCACGGCCCCCGGCGTCCCCTCCGGCCTGAGCGCCATCTCCCGGTCGCCCTTGTCCCTGAAGGTGAACATCTCCTTCTGCACCACGATGTCCGAGGCCTCACCCGCCGTGCGGGCGAAGAGCTCGACCTCCTCGAAGACGGGCGTCCTGATCTCCTGGTAATTGTGGCGGGCGAGGATCCCGCGCGCCCGCTCTTCAACAAAGGCCCACAAGTCCGCCCTCTCGTGCGGCTCCCGGCCACCGGGGAAGACGTCATAGGTGCCTTTAGGCCCCCTGTAGCTCACGGTAGTACCGGCGGCAGGTACGGGTTCGTCTCGAGTTCTTCGCGGGCGAGGAGCACCGGCCCGTGGCCCGCGTAGAGCCGGGTCTCTTCCTCCCAGAGCGGCATGACCTTGCGCAAAGAGACCTCTATCTCCTCCCACGAGGCGCCGTCGATGTCCGTCCGGCCGACGCTGCCCGGGAGGATCAGGTCGCCCACGATCTGGTCCCGCCCCACGACGAACGTCACCGAACCGGGAGCGTGGCCGGGCGTGTTGAGCACCCGGAACGACTCCCCCGCGAGCGCGAGCTCCTGACCCTCGTCCAGCGGCTCGTAGAC
>JALZNL010000304.1 GCA_030857715.1 Actinomycetota bacterium
GAGGAGGACGCCGGCAGTGTAGAGGAGGCCGAAGACGAGGTGCAGGCCGGCCGTGCGCTTGACGACGGGGTCCAGGCGGCGCGGGGTGGAGTGGCGGGCTATGTCCCCCCAGAGGCGGAGGGCGGCGAAGATGCTCGGGTAGACGAGGGCGCAGGTCAGGGGGACGACGCCGAAGACTATCAGGAGGCCGACCGCGACGAAGGGCTCCAGCAGGAGGAGGCGGTAGACGAGCACACCGGTCTCCCGGCCGAAGACTATGGGGAGCGTCCGCCGGCCGCCCCTGCGGTCCGCAACGAGGTCCCTGAGGTTGTTCGCCAGGAGAATGGCGGCCACCGGGCCGCCTATGGGGAGGGCCGCGAGCGCTACGTAGGGCGGGAAGCCGGCGCCCTGCACAGCGTAGGCTATCACCACGATAAGTACTCCCATGAACAGGAAGACCGCCGCCTCGCTGGCCGGCGTATAGGCGATGGGGCGGGGGCCCGCGGAGTAGAGGTAGCCCCCGAGCGCGGAGAGGCACCCGAGCACCAGGATCGGCCACCCGCCGACGGAGATCAGGTAAATCCCGCAAAACAGCGCGAGCACGTAGCAGAAGAGGGCCCCGAACAGCACGCTGCCGGCCTGCACGCGTCCCCCGACGATGGAGCCGGCGATCCCGACGGTCCCCCTCACGTCGAGCCCGCGCCTCTCGTCGTAGAATTCGTTGAACATGTTCGTCGCCGCCTGGATAAGCAGGCTGCCGAGCAGCATCGCCACGAAAGGCCCCCACGAGAACGCCCCGTCCACGGACGCCAGCGCCGTCCCGAACACGACAGGCACCGCAGCCGCCGTGAGGCTGAACGGCCGCGAGAGCCTGAACCACTCTGCCACCACGGACCGCCGCGACTCAGCCACGCGCCGCCCGGCCCGCGCCCCGCGCGAACCCTGCACCGCGAACCCCGAAATCGTCTCCATACATGACCAGCCAAGTTTAACCGCGCCGCCCCCACAATTCCGGCAAGAGATTCCGCCAACCGCCCCAACGCCCGAAGCCCAAAAGCCCGTAGCTGACGGCTGAAAGCGAGGCCGGAGGTCGAAGCGTGCTGAGAGGCGCGCAGCGCCGTGCTGATAGCTGGCGTAGCCAGCGTGCGGACAAGCTGGTATAACCGGCAATCGTGAAGGCGGGTGGCTCCATGGGTATTGCGGGCTTCCTTCTCCGACTCGCGCGGCCCAAGCAGTGGACCAAAAACGGTTTCGTGCTGGCCGGGGTGGTGTTCGCGGGGAAGGCGCTCTCCGCTTCCCACGTTTTGGACGCGCTGCTCACGTTTCTCGCCTTCTGCCTGCTTTCAGGCGCGGTCTACGCCTTCAACGACGTGCTTGACGTCGAGGAGGATCGCAAGCACCCGTTAAAGCGGCTCAGGCCCGTGGCGAGCGGGGAGGTGCCGGTACCTGCGGCGGTCGTTTTCTCGCTGTTCCTCCTGGCCGCCGGGCTGGCGCTGTGTTTCTTGGTGAACGCCGGTGTGGGGGCGACGGGGCTCGCGTACCTGGCGTTGCAGGCCGTGTACACGCCGGTCTTGAAGCACATAGCCATACTCGACGTCATGAGCATCTCGGCCGGGTTCGTCATTCGGGCGCTGGCCGGCGTGGCCGCGGTTGCGGCCCCCATCTCGCCGTGGTTGATCGTCTGCACGGGCCTCCTCACGCTCTTCCTCGGCTTCTCCAAGCGCCGCCACGAGCTGGCGACCCTCGGTGACGGCGCGGTCGTGCATCGGAAGAACTTGCGGGACTACTCCGTGCCTCTGCTCGATGAAATGATGAACATCATGATCTCGGCGACCATCATCGCCTACACGCTCTACACCTTCACCGTCTACGAGCGGCAGGACGAGATCTTCATGATGGCGAGCATCCCGTTCGTGGTCTACGGGGTCTTCCGCTACATGCTCCTCGTCCACCGCGACGGCGGCGGCAACCCCGACACGCTCCTGCTCGCCGACAGGCCCATGCAGATCACCCTCTTCCTCTGGCTCGTCGTCGTCGGCGTGACCATCTACTTTCTCTGAGCGTGGAGAAGCTCGGCAGAAACCTCGTCCTCGCCGTCGCCCTCGGCCTCGCCGTGTACGCCGCGCTGTTCTTCTTCTTCAACTTCGGGGACGTCAGCCGGGCACTCGCCGGCTTCAATCTGGCCCTGATCCCCGTCGTCCTCGGCCTCGTCTCCCTCTCCTACGTCGGCCGGTTCGTCCGCTGGATCTACTACCTCAAGGTCCTAAAAGTCTCCGTCCCGCTCGGCCAGAACGCGGCGATCTTCGCGGCCGGCCTCTCCATGACCATCTCGCCCGGCAAGCTCGGCGAGGTCCTAAAGAGCGTCTTCGTCCGCCAGGCCACGGGCGCCCCCATAGCCCGCACGGCACCCGCCGTCGTCGCCGAACGTGCCACCGACGGCACCGGCATGGTCTTCTGGGGCTTTATAGGGGCGCTCGCCCTGAACCTGCCCCCCTGGACGATGCTCGCCTTCCTCGCCGTGGCCGTCTTTGGCATAGCCGTCCTCCGCTCGAAGAAACTGTCCCTGCTCGCGGAGCGCGTCCTCCTCACGATGCCCTTCCTCGACCGCCTCGCCCCGCACCTGCGGGCCTTCCACGGGGCCTCCAACGAGCTTCTCGGCGCTCGTCCGCTTGTCGTCGGCACGACCATCTCGTTCCTCTCGTGGGGCCTCGAGTGCCTCGCCGTCTACCTGTGCGCCGTGGGGCTCGGGGCGGACGCGGGTTTCCTGATGGTCGTCTTCGTGTTCGCGGTGAGTTCGCTCTTGGGCGTGCTCAGCATGATCCCCGGCGGCATCGGCGCGGTCGAGGCCGGGCTCGCCCTCCAGTTCGTGAGGCTGGCGGGGATGTCCACAGGGCTCGCCGGGGCGCTGACCTTCGTGATCCGGCTCGCGACGCTCTGGTGGGCGACCTTCATCGGCATCCTGGGACTACTGCTAGTGCGAAAACTGCTCGGCGACGCGCCGCTCGATACGGAGTAGAGAACGCGGGAGATCCGGCCTCGGGCGCCCGGATCGTCAGTCTGCTGTTCGCATCGTGCGGCTCGTAGCCCCCAGCAGGGCCGTGAGGACCAGTAATATTCCGGCCGCCAGGAACACCGCCGTCAGGTTCAGCTCGACAAAAGCGCCGGCGAGAAGGTAAGACACTGGATCTAGGGCAACTGTGGCGAACATCGCTAGGCTCACCACTCGCCCTGTGAGTCCCGCCTCGGACCGCTCCTGCAACCAAGAGATGTTAATGACCGCCAGAAAACTCGCCGTCATGCCGACCAATACGCTGGTCACCGGCAGAATTCGTCGTGTTGATCCTACGGTATTGGCTATGGTAGATTTTATTGGACATTACTGAGAAGGGTCACGCTTATGAGCCGAATCGCAGACAGGTTCGAACGGTTGCTCGAGATCTACCGTAGACCCGACGGTGGTCGGTGGGGTGGACAGGACCTCGAAGATGCGACGGGGGGAGTGGTGACGCGCTCTTACGTGAGTACGTTCAGGAAGGGCAATATCGAGAACCCCGGTTTCGACAAGCTCAGGACCATCGCGAAGGCGATGGGCTTTCCGCCCGAATTGTGGTTCGATGATTCCTCAGGTGCTGCGCTGCGCAAGATAGAAGCCGTGGATGAAGATGCCACCGTGGCCGAACGGCTGGAACACCTCCTCGACACGATCATGGACGAGAAGAAGGGCAGGCCCTATACATCCGCCGAGGTGGCGAAGATGAGCCTTAGCGGGGTCACCGAAGAAGAGGTGGTCGGTATCCGGTCCGGGGAGATCGGGCACCCTACCCTGGATCAGGTCCTCGCGCTGTCCGAGGCGTTCGGTATAGACCCGGCCTACTTTACCCGTAGGATCAGGCGGCAGGATGCGTTGCTAGAGTCCCTGGCGCAAGAGGAGTCGACGACCATCGTGCACAAGACCCTGGCGCTCTCTGAAGGAGATCGGAGGGTAGTACTGGACCTTTTGGATCACCTCGGCAGCCGGAGCGGGCAGGGGTAGAGAGGTGGCTTGGCGGGCCGGTAAACGCGTCCTCCCCGGACTCGGCGCGGTGTT
>JALZNL010000305.1 GCA_030857715.1 Actinomycetota bacterium
GGCGGCTTCGTGTCAGTGCCCTAGCTTGTCCGTGTTCAGGCAGCGGCCCGGCCGTACTCGCTGGCGGCGAGCATGCGCTCGGCCTCGCGCTGGACCTGGCGGACCCGCTCGCGAGAGATCCCGAGCTCGTCGCTGAGCTGGGCGAGGGTCGATGCGCCCTCATCACCGAGGCCGTAGCGCCGGATCAGGACGAGCCTGTGACGCTCCGGGAGCCGCCCGATGGCGTCGTCGAGGCCCGCGGTCTCGATCTCACCTATGACCTCTCCGGCGGTGTCCGAGGTCCGCTCGTCGGGGACGAGCTCCCCGATCTCGGAGCCGTCTGCCTCGGAGCCGACGGGCTGATTGAGGCTACTGGCGTCCCACAGCGAGCTCTTCAGGTCGCGTACCTGCTCGACGGGCCAACCCAGCCGCCCGGCCACCTCCTCGTCGGTGGGCTCCCGCTCGAAATCCACGGAGAGCTCATTGTACTTCCGGGCCATCTTGCGGACCTTGTCGCCCCTGTGCACCGGCACCCTGATCGTCCGGCCCTTGTCCGCGACGGCCCTCTGCACCGCCTGCCTTATCCACCACGTCGCGTACGTGGAGAACCTCCATCCACGCTCCGGGTCGAACTTCTCCACGGCCTTCATCAGGCCGATGTTGCCTTCCTGAATGAGGTCCTCGAACGGCAGCCCCTGGCCCCGGTACTTCTTGGCGATGCTGACCACGAGCCTGAGGTTCTTCTCGATAAGCCTCTGCCTGGCGCGGCGGTCGCCGGCCTGGGCCCCCCGCGCGAGATCCATCTCCTCACCCCGCGAGAGCAACCTTCCCTTGTCGATGCGCGAAAAGTAACTCGGTAACAACTCCGGCGTCTCCGCGGGCCGCTCCGACACACTACTCGTACGAGCCTCGTCCGTCATCTCATATCCCCCAGGATCTCTTGTCGTCAACGGTTGTAAATATACATCATTACTATATAATTTTCAAGTGATTACTACGTTATTTTAAACGGCACTGGGAGCAGTAATTGTGGGCAAGCGGAGTTACGGTCAGCACTGCACGGTGGCGAGGGCTCTCGACATCGTGGGGGAGCGGTGGACGCTGCTGCTGGTGCGCGAGTTGTTGACGGGGCCGAAGCGGTTCAAGGATCTGTTGGCGGGGCTGACGGGGATCGGCACGAACTTGCTCGCCGCGCGGCTGAAGGCGTTGGAGGAGCACGGGGTCGTGCGGCGTGGCACGCTGCCGCCGCCGGCGGGGTCCGGCGTCTACGAGTTGACGGAGTTGGGTCGGTCGCTGGAGCCCGTGGTCCTGACGCTGTCGAGGTGGGGGTCCAGGCTCGTGGAGGAGGAACCGCGGGAGGGCGATGACGTCCGGCCGGCGTGGGCGGCGATGGCCCTGCGGTCGCTGTTCGAGCCGGAGGCGGGCGGGCCGCGGGAGACGTACGAGTTTCGCATCGACGGGGAGGCGTTCCACCTGCGGGTCGAAGGAGGCGCGGTCGAGGCCCGGCAGGGGGCCGCCGACGCCCCGGGCGTGGTGGTCTCCGGCGGCGCTGGCGTCTTCCTGGCCCTGACCGCCGGACGGCTGGCGCCCGAGGAGGCGCTGGAGTCGGGGAAGGTCCGGATCGAAGGTGACCAGGAAGGCGCCGTCGTGGCCCGGTGCCTGCGGATGCTCGGGTCTGCGACCGTCTAAGGGCGGCGTTCGCCCATCGACAAGACCAAGAATCCGACCGTTGGCGGCATTCGCGGCCGGGTCCGACCTGTTTGCGGGCCGCCACAGGGCTCGACGTGAGATGCCGGCGGAACGGGCCGGCCGCCGACACCGTCACCGAAACCGGGTATTCTAGGGTGATGTCATACGCCTCTATCTCCCATCGAAAACCACGCATCGAGAGGGTGGCGATCCCCCATAGGTAGCCCGGACGAGAACCGCCGCTTCGACACGCGCGCCGTGCACTCAGGCGAGCGCCGCGGCAGGCGCCCCGACGAGTCCGGCAACGGCCGGGGGGATTTCTACCCGGTCTCGACGCCCATCTACGCCTCGACCACCTTCTCCCACCCGGACATCCAGACCACCGACAGGATTCTCGGCGGCGAGGAGCCCGGCTACAGCTACGCCCGCTACGACAACCCGACCGTGCGCGCCTTCGAGGATGCGGTCGGCTCGCTGGAAGGCCTGCGGGGGGAGGCCCGCGCCTTCGCCTTCGGGTCCGGGATGGCCGCGACGCACGCGGCGCTCGCGGCGACGGAGCTGACGGGCGGGGCGACCGCCCTGGCCGCCGAGCAGCTCTACGGTTCGACGGCGACCCTGCTCGTGCAGGTCTTCGGCGCCAACGGCGTGGAGACCCGGTTCGTGGACGCCTACGACCTCGGCCTGGTCGAGAAGAAGGTGGCGGAGCTGAAGCCCAGGGCCGTCATGGTCGAGACCATCTCGAACCCCCTGCTCCGCGTCGCGGACATCGAGGGTCTGGCCGAGATCACGCGCCCCGCCGGCGCCGCGCTCGTCGTGGACAACACCTTCGGCACCCCGTATCTGCAGCGCCCGCTGGACCTCGGCGCGGACATCGTCGTCCACAGCGCGACGAAGTATCTCTCCGGCCACGGCGACCTGACCGCAGGGGTGGTGGTCGCGGGCCCGCCCTACGACGCGGCCGTCGAGAGCCTCCGCAAGCTCGTCGGCGGCGTGCTCGGCCCCTTTGAGGCCTGGCTCGCCCACCGCGGCCTCAAGACGCTCTCTTTGAGGATGGAGCGCCAGTGCGCGAACGCCCGTGAGGTAGCAGCCCGTCTCCAGGCCCATCCCAGGATCTCGAAGGTCAACCACCCATCCCTCGAAGACCACCCGGACCGCGAGACTACGGAGCGCGCCCTCTCGAACACCGGCGGCCTCGTCTCCTTCGAGCTCGACGTGGACCCCGAAGAGGGCAGGGAAGCCGCCTTCAAATTCCTCAACGCGCTGGACCTCTGCGTAAAGGCCCCCAGCCTCGGCGACGTCTACACCCTCGCCATCCACCCGGCGACCTCGTCCCACCGCGAGCTCTCGCCATCCCGGCGCGAGCGGCTCGGCGTCAGAGAGAACCTCGTCCGGCTCTCCGTCGGCATCGAGCACCCGGAAGACATCGCGGCGGATCTCGAGCAGGCGTTGGAGAGATTTTAGGCACAAGGTTCTAGGTTTTGAGGCCCGGGTCTTCTTTGGTTGGCGGGGACCCGTCTGAGAAATGTGAGGCCATGTTGGCCGTCAGGGTTGTCGGAGGGGGCCGGACATCCAGAACCTTATGCCTTGAGCCTAAAACCTGAAGCCTCTATTGTGAGAAAGTGTGTTCCGGGTAAAGCGAGGCCAGGAGGGCGCACGTGGCGAAGACGCACTACTTTCCGGAAGACCAGGTCCATTACGTCTGGGACAACGAGCAGGAGCCGGTGCTGGCGGTGGATCCCGGTGACACGGTCGTCTACCAGACGCGGGAGGTCTCCGACGGCCAGGTCACGCCGGACTCCACGGCCGACGACCTCGCCACGCTGGACTGGGAGAAGCTCTACCCGCTCGCCGGCCCCGTCGCGATGAGGGGCGCCGAACCGGGCGACGTTCTGACCGTAGAGGTCCTGGACATGCACACGGTCGGCTGGGGCTGGACGGCGGTCCTCCCGGGCCTCGGGCTGTTGCCCGAAGACTTTCCGGACGCGTACCTGAAGGTCTTCGACCTCACGAACGGGGACTACACCTTCTTCAAGGACGACATCGTCATCCCCATCGAGCCCTTCTTCGGCACGATGGGCGTCTCCCCCACCGGCCCGGAGAAGCCGGTCATCATGCCGCCTGGGCCCTTCGGCGGCAACATGGACACCAGGCACATCACGAAGGGCTCGGTCCTCTACCTGCCCGTCCAGCACACGGGCGCGCTCTTCTCCTGCGGCGACGCCCACGCGGCCCAGGGCGACGGCGAAGTGTGCGTGACCGGCATCGAGTGTCCCATGTACGCCGCCCTGCGCTTCGACCTGGTGAAAAACAAGAGCATCCCGGCCCCCCAGTTCCAGACGCCGGGACCGCTGACGCCGCTGGTCGACGACGGCGGCTGGTACGCGACGATGGGGGTA
>JALZNL010000306.1 GCA_030857715.1 Actinomycetota bacterium
ATCAGGGATACGTTGGTGAGCGCCCCGGGGACCCGGGAGTATCCCTCGACGGTAAGAGGGCTGCTCACCTCCTCCGCCTCGCGCGGCTGCACCACGACCGCCTTGTCGCTCGTCGTGGGCGGGAGATCCAGCTCTTCACGCACCCCACGGAAGTCCACGGCGAGCCGCCCGGATTCGGGGAAACCTCTTATCCGGTAGCGGAACTCGTGCAGGCCGAAGACGTCCGCGAACAGACCGCCACCACGGTCGCGGACCACGTACATTTCGTTCAGCACCGAGCCGACGAGGTCTTCGCCCGTGATCGCCGTCGAGGTGACGCCCGGGAACCGGACGCGGACGTAGCCCCCTTCTGCGGGACTTTCGACGGACCAACGCGGGACGCCGGCGGACCCGCCGTCCCGGCCGAAGTCTATGAGAAGGCGCTCGTAACCGTCGAAGATCTGGAACCGCACCCCCTCGATCCGATCCGCCGCTCCGACCTCGCCGCCGCTGCTCTCCGCCGACGCAACGAAGCCGTCATCTCCCAGCTCCGGTGCCTCATCTCCATTCTCTGGCTTCGGAACGGAAGAGGATTCCTGCGTCTCCCCTCCGCGGTGGCCTTCGTCCTGTCCTACCTGCTCCTCTCTTCCACCGGCGTCGCAGCCCGTCACCAACACGAGCACGGCCGCGAGTACGGCCACCGCGATCGTCTTGAGCCGGTGGCCGCCCGATGAGGGCGCCCCGGCGTTCGCTTGCGGTGGTATTCCGCGGGGTTGGTAACGTCCCACTCCGGCGATGGGAGAAATCTGCGCGCAAGCCCCGATCCGCCCGGGCTTGACGCGGGCTCCGGGTGCGAGGGATGCAACGCCCGCCGAAGTCCCCGGCGAACGTTGCGGCAGGTCCTGGATATTCATCCGCTCAATCGTCGGTGAAGCGCTCGGTGGGCATGTTCCGGAACCAGCCGTCCACCGCGCGGTCGTAGGCGTCGCCGGGGACCACGCCAGGCCCGACGAGCAGGCCGACCAGCATGGCGACCGTGCAGAGCACTATCGCCAGGGGACCCAGCCTTCTGGCCCCCAGCGCGTAGCCCGTGATGCCGAGGAATATTCCCACGGCACCCGTCGCTATCGAGACGAACAAAGCCCCGATCGGAACGCAGAAGACCAGGGCGACGACCGAGAGCAGCCGGCCCGCGTTCAGTTTCCAGACCTCCGGGTTACTTTCCGGGTTCGCGCCCATCGTCTATCCCTTCTCCTCGAGCTCGACCGTGAACTCGCGCGCCTCGCCGTTCCCGGCGACGGTCAGCTCCACGGAATCGCCGGGGTCGTAGCCGCGCAGGGCCGCGAGCAGGTCCCCGGTGTTCGTGATCTTCTCGCCTTCAACGGCGGTCACGATGCCGCCCGGCTCGATGCCGGCGTCCGAGGCGGGGCCGTCGGGGTCAACGCCCGTGACGATCGCCCCGGACTCGACGGAGGCGTCGAACCGGCGCGCGGCCTCCGGGGTCAGGTCCACGAGGGAGACGCCCACGTACGGGTGTTCGGCCCGGCCGTCCTCGATGATCTGGTCCGCAACGTCGGTCGCCGTGGCAGACGGGATGGCGAACCCGAGGTTGACCGCCCCCGTCTGGGCGGGCGGCAGGTAGGCGGCGTTGATACCGACGACGTCGCCATTCCGGTCCACGAGCGCCCCGCCGGAGGAGCCCGGTGAGATAGCGGCGTCCGTCTGTATGAGATCCACGAGCGCGGTTTGCTGCGACCCGCCGGTGATCTCGGGCGGTATCTCGCGGTTGAGGCCGCTTATGACGCCCGCGGTGACGGTGGACTGGAAGCCCGAGGGGCTGCCGGCGGCCACGGCGAGCTGGCCGACGACGAGGTCGCCGCTGTCGCCGAACTCGGCGGCTGGAAGGCCGCCCCGGTCCACCTTGACCACGGCGATGTCGGTGTAGGGGTCGCCGCCGACGACCTCGCCCTTCTCCACGGAACCGTCCGCGAACGCGACGTTGACCGTGTCCGCGCCCTCGACGACGTGGTTGTTGGTGACTATGTAGCCGTCCTCGCGGTAGATCACACCGCTACCCAACCCCTGCGCCTCCTGAGGCCCATATGGTGAGGTCTGGATGGACGACACGTTGACCTGCACGACGCTTGGCTCGATTTTACGGGCGACCTCGGCGACCGGGGAGACGTCGGCGACCGACGCGTTCTCTCCAACCTTCGCGTCCTGCCGGGTCTCAGCCTCCTCCCCCTGCGCCCCCGCCTCTTCGCCCCCGCAGCCGGCCGCCAGCAAGCCGGCCGCCAGCAGGGCGGCGCAGAGCCGTTTGGGCGGCCGGAGGGTCCGTCTCGTGCGACTGTTGTCTATCATCTCACGTTCTCCTTTGTGGCTCGAAATATTGTCTCTTGCGCCACCGAACGACCGTGTCGCCCCGCAGGACGGGCCCCTTCTCGGGCGGCTTGCCGGTGGTCTCTTCGTCGTTCAGCTCTCCGGGCGAGAGAGTGGTCTCCTGGCCCGAAGAGTTCGCGTCCTCTCTGTCATGCTTCCTTCCGACGAGTGGCGTTGCGGCGCTGCCAGACCCAGTAGGGCGTCCGGCCGTAGTAGGCGTGGAGCTTCTCCTCGTAGACCCTGTCGATGGGGACGTTGGGGTTCCAGGCGGGCGCCTCCTTCAACTCGATGCTGTCCACGCAGACGAACAGCTCGGCGTCGGGCCAGCTCACGCCGGTCACCCACGAAGCAGCGACCAGGGCCTTCTTGCCCGGCAGCCAGTTGCGCGTGTCCACCGCGACGTAGCGGACGACCCAGTCCCCGGCGTCCACCACCAGGTCCTCGACGTGGCCGATCTCGCCGTCGCTGCTCCGCACGCGGTAGCCCAGGACCTCCTCGGCGCTCCTGAGGTGCGGATCACCCGTCTCCGGAAGCCCATCGTCCTCGGCCGGATCCGCTGCGGACCGGTCCATCGCGCGCAAGGTCCTCGGGTCGGCCGGCATCGCGGCGGGGATCTCGGCCGCTCCGCCCATCACCGGGTAGGGTGGCACCCCGAGACGGGCGCTGCTCTGCTGCGCCGCCACGGGAGGATCCGACTCGGCCCCCGGCGCGTTCTTGACCTCCTCCTTGGTGAGGTCCGTTCGCAGGACGGACGCGCGGGTCGTCCCGTCCTCCCATACGGTCCCCGGAGGGAGGAGGACGTCGCGCCCGGCCAATGGGGGGCCCGTAGCGACGACGAAGTGACGCACCTCCCAGCTCTCGTCGTCGAAGTAGAGGGTCCTTACGCTGCCGGTCTGCCCGTCGTCCGCGTGGATGCGGGCGCCCTCGACTTCGCTAAAGCTCCTGAGCATCTTCGACCTCCTGCATTTTTTGGTCTGACGATGGTGTTCCGGCGTGTGCGGGGATCATCCGTCGGTCCCGGCGGACAATGGTTCTCCGAGCCTCCCCCCGACGAAACCACCGAACAGGTTCGTCAAGAAAAGGACGAGCCCCGCAAAGAGAGCCGCCCCGGCGAGGCCGAAGCCCACGGGCGGGAGCGAGACGCCCTCGGCGAAGACCACGCCGAACAGGCCCAGCACGGCGGCCAGCGCGAGGCCGACAACGAGGCCGACGACCGCCGTCAGCGCCCCGTGCGTGCCGCCGGAGCGCCCCGCGGCCCTGGCCGCGACGTAGCCCCCGATCAGGTAAGACAGGAACCCGGCGACCAGGGAGATGACCACCAGCGTCGCGGTAAGCTCCCCGCGCTCGACCGCCGGTTCCGAAAAGGAAACGTAGAGAAGCCGCAGCGCGGGGCTCACCACGAGTCCCGCGAAGACGGCCACCCCCCATCCCAGAAAGACCGCGCCCCACCGCGTTCCGCCGGCCTTTGCGTTGTCCACCACGATCACCCCTTCGGTAGGGTCGTTTCCGACGCTCCCATTGTCCTTCCGAACCGTTAACCGACCGCAGTTTGGCGTTAGGCTTCGGCAAAGGGCGCGTTAAGGGCGCTTCACAATCGGCCGGGCGGGGGCCTCTACGCGACGATGGCGCGCAGGAGATCGCCGTGGCGGCCCTCGCGCAGAATCTCCTCGGCCTCGCGCTGTATCTGCCGCACGCGTT
>JALZNL010000307.1 GCA_030857715.1 Actinomycetota bacterium
GTGCGGGTGATCCTAGGTGTGAGATCTCCATCTTCATGGGCAAGACCGCCTTCGACGATTCGGGAACCGCGAAGCACGAGCAGCAGTCCATGATCCTGGTTCCCCTGGATACGCCGGGCGTCCACATCCGGCGGACCCTGGGCGTCTTCGGCTACGACGATGCGCCCCACGGCCACGCCGAGATAGACTTCGAGGACGTGCGAGTCCCGGCGGAGAACATGCTCTGGGACGAGGGCAAGGGCTTCGCAATCGCGCAGGGCCGCCTCGGACCGGGCCGCATCCACCACTGCATGCGCCTGATCGGGGTCGCCGAGCGGTCGCTGGAGCTGATGTGCCAGAGGGCGAACGAGCGCGTCGCGTTCGGCAAGCCCGTCGCCGAGCAGGGCGTGGTGCAGGAGTGGATCGCGGATAGCCGCATGGAGATAGAGCAGGCCCGCCTCTTGACGCTGAAGGCAGCCCACATGATGGACACGGTCGGAAACAAGGAGGCCCGCTCCGAGATCGCCCAGATCAAGGTCGTCGCCCCGAACATGGCGCTGCGCGTCATAGACCGCGCCATCCAGGCGCACGGCGGCGGCGGTGTCTCGGACGACTTCCCGCTGGCGAACTTCTGGGCGGCGTCCCGCACCCTGCGCCTCGCCGACGGTCCCGACGAGGTGCACCGCGCCTCCGTAGCCAAGCAGGAGCTAAAGCGTCAGTCCGCGAACCAGAAGCCTTCGGCGGCGGAGCGCGCCACCCGTTAGAATTCCCCTGGGGTAAAAAAGGGAAGGTAAGCAACGGGAAAGGAGCCGCCGTGG
The DNA here is from genome assembly GCA_030857715.1 of Actinomycetota bacterium. The sequence continues at coordinate 798 of JALZNL010000307.1, forward strand.
CGACCACGGTAAATACGGTGACGGGCGGGATCTCTTCGGACGATCTCGGCAAGACGTTGATGCACGAGCACTTCATTTTCGGGTATCCGGGCTACTACGCGGACTTCAACTTCGGCGGCTTCGACCGCGACGAGCACATGGCGGTCGCGCTGGACGTGGCGGAGAGGGCCAAGGGCGCGGGTGTCCAGACCATCGTTGACGCGACCCCGAACGACTGCGGTCGCGACGCAAACTTTCTGCGCGAGGCCTCGGAGCGCGGCGGGATCAACATCGTCTGCTCCACCGGCTACTACTACGAGGCCGAGGGAGCCCCGGCTTACTTCAAGTTCCGCTCGGCCTTGGGCGACGCGGAGACCGAGATCTACGACATGATGGTGCACGAGATCACGCACGGCATCGGCGACACGGGCGTGAAGGCCGGCGTCATAAAGCTCGCCACGAGCAAGGACGAGATGACGCCCTACGAACAGATGTTCTTCAGCGCCGGGGCCAAAGCCCAGCGCGAGACCGGCGTCCCCATCATCACCCACACCCAGGAGGGCACGATGGGCCCCGAACAGGCCGAGTTCCTGGTCGGAGCCGGAGCGGACCCGTCTCGCATAGCCATCGGCCACATGGACGGCAACACCAACGTCGCTTACCACATGGCCACCCTGGCGCACGGCGTAAACATCGCCTTCGACCGCTTCGGCGTACAGGGCATCGTCGGCGCGCCGATGGACGAGATGCGCACCGCGTGCCTGATCGGTCTGCTCGGCATGGGCTACGGCGACAACATGCTGCTCTCCCACGACAAGGTGAACGTCTGGCTCGGCCGACCCTTGCACTTCCCCGAGGCCGTGCAGGAGCTCCTCAAGAACTGGCACACCACCCACCTCTTCGACAACGTTGTGCCGAAGCTAAAGGGCGCCGGTATCCCGGAGGAGAGGATAGACGACATCTTCACCGGCAACGTCCGGCGGCTCTTCGGCGGTTGACCAGAGGTTGACCGAACAGAGCCCGGACAAGAACGAGCTACTGCTTGGAATAAAGTACGAGTCCGCCCGGCTCGGCGGCGTGAGCGAAGATGCCCTCGCCGCCATAGCCGGGCAGGCGCGGGAGGAGATCGGGACGGAGTGGGAATCAGACGAGGGCTTCGTCGCGGGCCGCAACGCGGTGCGGGACGAGCACGGCCTGGAACGTCTCGGCGGAGAAGATAAACCCGCCCCCGCACCGGCGCGAAGGCCCTTGCACGAGAGGTTCAAGAGGCTACTCGGCGGATGATTGGTTGGCACCGGGATCAGAGTTTTCACCCGCGCTGATCCCGGCCCGGAGCCTCTGGGCAGCGTGTTCCGCCAGGTCCTCCGGCACTAATCCTTTTGCGGCCAATTCTTGCAGTGCTTCGACCGCCGACAGGCGGCCAAGAGACTCGGCCCGGCGGTGCCGCAGAGCAGAGTTCTCCTCGTGTCCGGGGTCCAGCCGGGAGAGAGAATCCAGCGCTTCTCTCTCCCATCGCTCGAAGATCTCTTGCGCTTCGCGCACCACCGATACGTCCAGGTTCGGAAGCTCGCGGAAGGAGTCGAGAGCCTTGCGCGCCCGGCGGGCGCCGAGTCTCCGGGCACCCGCTTCGTCGTAGGCTAGCTCGGTGCGGTTCTCCGCCGGTAAGCTGGGCGAGTGCTCTAGTAGCCAGTGGATCAGACGATCTATCGCCGATTTTCGCCGCCGGGCCGAATCCATATCGTCCATCGAAGCGTAACCCATCTCCGTCTCCTCGATCTGATCCCCCACCTCGTGCAACAGGGTGCGGGCGGCGGGAGTTTGGACGAGACCCGCGTCCCGCAGGTGCTGGTAGGTCTCACGCTCCACGAATAGCCCCTGACGTACCAGCACCTCGACCTCTTCTCTTTCGGAGAGCTCGGACTTTTCCAGCTCTCCCCAGACCTCGGCCTCGATATCCGCCAGACGCGACAAAACTTCGGGCTCGGCGAAGCCCAGCTCCTCCAGCCGACCGCGGGACTTCTCCACCGCCGAGAAGACGGCGAAATCAGTGAGGAAACCGTCGGCCGGGGAAGGCCGATCCAGGCCGAGCCGGTGGACCAGCGATGAGATGGTCGTCGCGTTGAGGAGCAGAGTCGCCAACACCACGCCTCCCGTCATGGCGACGAAGGTCTCGCGCTGCGGCAGCGACTCCGGCAGGGCCAGGGCGAGCGCCAGGGCGACCCCGCCCCGCAGTCCGCCCCAGATCAGGACAGCCTCGTTTCGCCACCCTACCGGCGGGATACGGCCGAAACGCTCCAGGGCCGACACCAGCGGCAGGACCGCCGCGGCCCGGGCAACGCAGACCACCACCACGGCGAGCACTATCGCGCCCACGTTTCCGGCGATCAAAGCCGGATCTATGGAGAGCCCGATCAGCAAAAACAACAAAGCGTTGGCTATGTAATTCAGCGAGTCCCACAACTGCTCCCAGAGCTCTCGCACCGCCGAGGAAGCCCTGCCGGGGGCCAGCCCGCCCAGAACCAACCCGGCGGCCACGGTAGCCATGACCCCGGAGAGCCCCAACACGTAGTCCGCCAGCACGAACCCGCCGTAGGCCAGCGCCAGGGAGAGAGCGACCGCCGCGAAACGGTCCAGCCACGGCAGCACCAGCGACACGGCGAAGCCGAGAGCACACCCGATAAGCGCGCCCCCGATAAACACCCTGAAGAAGTCCAGAATGCCTCCCGAAAGGCTCACCTCGCCACCCAGCGCGGCGAGCAGCAGCACGTTGAACAGCACGATGGCGAGACCGTCGTTAAGGAGGCTCTCTCCCTCCACCAGCGTCAAGAGCCGTTTGGGGACGCCGAGCTTTCTGAAGATAGCCACCACGGCCACCGGGTCGGTGGCGGAGATCAGGACCCCGAACAGCAGCGCCGCCGCCAGCGGGATGCCAAGCACGAGGTACAACGAGACCCCCACAAACGCCGCCGACACCACCAGAGCCAGGATAGCCAGCACGAGGATCGGGACGATGTTGTTCAAGAAAGACCGCGTGGGGAGGCCGAGCGCGGCGGCGAAGATCAGCAAGGGTAGGAAGACAAAGACGAGGATCTCCTCGAACTCCCCGCCCTCCAACGGCATCTCAAAGCCCAGCGGACCCCCGATCCAGCCCGCGGTAGTGGCTCAATCATGGGAGATGAGAAAGATTGTAGCGGTGCAGAAAGAGCCGCAAGCAAACCTCGTGCATCCGATCCGACTTGGAGAACGATAGACTCTTGCGTACGAAACGAGAAAGCCTCTG
>JALZNL010000308.1 GCA_030857715.1 Actinomycetota bacterium
GGTTTGTCGCGCATCATCTCGACCCAGGCCTTCGAGGTGTTCCAGTCGTCGTGGACGTCGTGGTCGTCGAAGATCATGGCCGAGGGGACGGTCGAGAGGAGCCAGCGCATGGTCGGGTGGCCCCAGGCGTCCCGGTAGAGGCGCGTGTACTCCTCGAAGTCCGCCACACCGGGCGGGTATTCCGGATCGCGTCGGGAGCGGATAAAGTTCAGCGTTCCGGGGGAGGGCTCGTCCGCGTAGATCTGGTCCCCGAGCATCAAAACGGCGTCGGGCCAGCCGTCCCTGGGGCTGTCCATCATCTCGTGGGCCAGGGCGAAGAGCGCGTCGCGCTCGAATCTCTGGCCGTCCAGGCCGCCGCGCTTTACGGTGCCGCGACTGAAGGTGTACGGCGGCTCGTGCGGGACGGCGACGCGGCAAGAGCCGTAGGCCAGGCCAAGCTCCCCGTCGGAGCCCGTGGTCTTTATGGTGGACGGCGGGAAGTCCGCGTTCGCCTCCGGCCACACCGTCGCGCCGTTCAGGCTGACCGAGTACTCGTAGAAGGAGGCGGGTTGCAGGTCCGTCAACCGGATCAGGGCGTAGTGGTGGCCTTCGACGGTGAAGGTGGCGGAGCGATGTGGGAGGCCGTCCGCGGTTACCTCCACCGTGCAGGGGGCGTCCGTCTCTACCCAGATCGTGGCGTCCGTCTCGCCGGCGTAGCGCAGGAGCGGGCCGAGGATGAGCTTTGGGGTCATGTCCCTATTCTACCGTCGGCTGTCCCAAGCGGAACCTAGCCGGCCAGGAAAATACCGGCCATAATGGGGATCAGGAGGACTATCAGGATCAGGCCGATGATGTCGAAGACTATGCCCGAACGGACCATCTTGGTGATCGGGATCATGCCCGAGCCGTAGACCACGGCGTTCTGCGGGGTCGAGACCGGCATCATGAAGCCGAAGGAGGCCCCGAAGACGGCGGCCAGCGCCGGGATGAGCGGGTCGAGGCCCGCCGCCGCGGCTATCGGGATCACGATGGGGACCACGATGGTCGCCGAGGCCGTGTTGGAGGTCGTCTCCGAGATGAGGATGGCGATGATGGCCGAGACGGCGGAGACGAGGAGCAGGCTCGTGAAGCCGAAGGTCTCCGCGATGCCGGTGCCGAGCACCTCCGCGAGGCCGGTCTCCGAAAGCAGGGTGCCGAGTACGATGCCGGAGCCGAAGAGGATCACGGTGCCCCAGTCTATGCGCGCGGCCTCGTTCCAGTTGAGGGTGAAGCGACGCTCGGACCAGTTGATGGGCAGGAGGAAGAGCAGCACCGCCGCGAGAATCGCGACCGTCCCCTCGTCGAGGCGGGAGCTCAAGGCGGCGTAGACGCCCGACTCCTCACCGGCGACGAACGGGAGGGCGAGCACGCCGGGCAGCATCCAGAGGGCGACGGCCACGAAGAAGACGATCAGGGTGTTGCGCTCCCCGCGGGAGAAAGAGCCGAGCTTGCCGCGCTCCTCGGCGACGTACTCCTCGGCGCCCGAGATGCGGCGCACCTCGGGTTTGTTCAGCAGGATCAGGATCGTGCAGAGCGCGATGAACATCAGCAGCACTATCGGGGCCGCCATGAGCACCCAGTCGAAGAAGTTGATGCGGACGTCGGTCGCCTCCTCGATAAAGCCTATGCCGATAAGGTTCGGCGGGGTTCCGATGGGCGTCAGCAGGCCGCCGACGCCGGCGGCGTAAGAGATCATGAGCATAAGCGCCGTGCCGAAGCGCAGGCGGCTGATGTCCGTGTCGGTGTCCGACTGGTCCTTGACGAGGCCGCTAAGCGCCCCCATCATGCCGAGGCCTATGGGCAGCAGCATGGCGGCGGTGGTGGTGTTGGAGATCACCGCCGAGAGCAGGGCCGATATCGCGCCGAAGGCGATGATGACCCCGTAGGTGGACTTCGCGACGCCAGGCAAGGAGAGTATTCGGAAGGCGAACCTGCGGTCGAGGCCGTGGACGGTCATGGCCCGGGCGATGATGAACGCCCCTATAAAGAGGAAGATGGTGTCAGACGCGAAGGACCCGTAGACCACGTCGCCGGGAGAGTCGTCCGCGTTCGGGCCGACGCCCGGCACGTTGAAGAGCACGCAGAGCGCCAGGGCCAGCACCGCCGTCGCCGGGATCGGGATGGCCTCGGAGAGCCAGTAGACGATGGTGAAGACGAGGATGGCCGCCAGCGTCTGCTGGTTCGAATCGATCGGCAGCGGCAGGAAGTACATGATCAGGAAGACGATGGGTCCCAGAATTAGGCCAATCGTCTGGCGCGCCTTCTCGAAGCGCACCTCCGCCGGGCTGAGCACTTCTCTCTGCTCTGCCAGCGTCTTGTAGGTGCCGCTGGGCCTCGCTTCTTCGGTCAAAATGCTCCCTCCCGCGAAACATGCTTCCTTACCCTGCGGCGCAGTATAGCGGTTCCGCGGTCCGTTTTGCCCGAGGGGCGCGTGCCGGATTGCCGGCCGCCGGGCGTGCTGTAAGATGCTTCCGAGAGAACGCCCGTAGAACGTCAGAAAGAATGCATGGACCAGATCGAATCGCTCATCTTCCTGCTCGGGGCGGCGGCCTTGCTGGCGCAGTTGGCCCGCGTGCTAAAGGTGCCGTACCCGATCTTCCTGGTGCTCGGCGGGCTCGCGCTCGGCTTCGCGCCGGGGCTGCCGACGGTGGAGATACCGCCGGAGGTGATCTTCGTGGTCTTCCTGCCGCCGCTCCTCAACTCGGCTGGCTTCTTCTCCTCGCCGCTCGACCTGCGCGCCCACCTGAGGGCGATCTCGCTGCTGGCGCTCGGCCTCGTGCTCGTGACGATCTTCGCGGTCGCCGCCGTGGCCCACTTCGCCGTCGGGCTGTCGTGGCCGGTGGCGTTCGTGCTCGGGGCGATCCTCTCGCCGACGGACCCTGTGGCGGCGGACGCGATCTTCCGCCGCCTCGGCGTGCCGGAACGCGTGGGCACGGTCGTGGGCGGCGAGAGCCTCATAAACGACGGCACGGGCCTCGTGGCATTCCGGTTGGCCGTGGGGGTCGCCGTGGGGGCGACGGCCTTCTCCTTCGCCGACGCGGGCCTCGACTTTCTCCTCGTTGCCGGGGGCGGCATCCTCGTCGGCCTGGTCCTGGCCTTCACCATCCTGCCCCTGTGGAGCCGCCTGAAGGACGCCTCGATCCAGATAACCTTCTCCGTCCTGATCCCCTACGGCGTCTACATCCTCGCCGAGGAGGTCCTGCACGTCTCGGGCATCCTCGCCGTGGTCACCTACGGTCTCGCGCAAGGGTGGAGGTCACCAAGGCTCTTCTCCGATGCCTCCACGCGCATCCAGGCCCTCGCGTTCTGGGGTGTGCTCATCTTCGTACTGGAGGCTATGCTCTTCCTCTTGCTCGGCCAGCAGCTCCCCTCCATCGTGGGGAACCTGGGGGAGTACACGGTGCCGGAGGTCTTGATCTACGCCGTCCTGATCTACGCCGTAGTGCTGGGGACGCGCGTGGCCTTCTTCTTTACCGTGCCCTATCTGCACCCCGTCTTCGACCGGCTCTTCCGCAACAGGTACCTGCGCGGCACGTGGCGGGAGTACCTGGTGATGAGCTGGAGCGGGATGCGGGGCGCGGTCTCTCTGGCGGCGGCCCTCACCGTGCCCCTGACCACCGTGGGCGGGGAACCGCTCGCCGGCCGCGACCTGGTCCTCTTCATAACCTTCGCCGTGATCCTCGCGACGCTCGTCCTACAGGGGCTCACCCTGCCGCCCCTCATACGGGCGCTCGGCATCAGGGATGATGGGAACGCCGGCAGGATCTCGGAGCTGCGGGCCCGCCTCAAGGGCGCCCGCTCGGCCCTGGACCGGCTGGAGGAGATCTGCGCGGAGAACGACCTCCCCCCGAGCAACGAGCAGGGCATGCGCGACTACTACGAGGACCGCATCGCCCGCTACGAGGCCGGCATCGAGGCCGGCGGCATGACCGACGAGTACGCCCAGAGCTCCGCCACCTGGCGCAAGTGGCGGCGAGACCTCATCGAGGCCGAGCGGGACGCCGTCATCCGCATGCGCGACGGGGGGGAGATC
>JALZNL010000309.1 GCA_030857715.1 Actinomycetota bacterium
GGTGAACCCTGCCCGCGCCCTCGGCCCGATAATCGTGGCCTGGAACAACTGGGACCTGGCCCTGATCTACATCATCGGCCCGATAATCGGCGGCATCCTGGCCGCGGTCCTCTACGACAACTTTGTCTCCAGGGCGGACGCGCCGGAGTAAACCGGAGAGGTGCCCGTCGCGTATATCCGGGTGTCCGTGGTCGAAGAGGAGGATGCTTTGGAGAAGATCTCGCGCGAAATGTTTATCAGGCTGGCCGCCGCCCTCGGTGTCGGGGCCGCATCCGCCTCCGTGGCCGCCTGCGGCGGAGGCTCCGGTAGCGGTTCCGGCGGAGGTTCCGGCGGGGGGGGCGGTGGATCTGAGTCCAACACCGGCGGCTCCGGCGGTAGCTCATCGAAGGGCGCCTCGTCCGGCTCCGGCGAGGCTTCCGATGGCGGAGAGGCGGTGGGCGGGTCGGCCATCGCGCAGGAGTCCGAGGTCGCGCCGGGCGGCTCCGTAACGTTCAAGGACGGCGGCCAGGACGCCGTGCTGGTCCACCTGGACAGCGGGGACTTCGTCGCCTACTCCGCGGTCTGCACCCACGCAGCTTGCACCGTCGCCTACAGAGACTCCCAGCTCGCCTGCCCGTGCCACGGCTCGATCTTCGACCCGGCCAACGGCGCCGAGGTCGTCTCCGGCCCGGCCCAGACCCCGCTGCCCGAGATACCAATCGAGGTCCGGAACGGGCAAGTGCTCCGCGCATAAGCAGGCTTCAGGTTACTGGTTTCGGGCATCAGGAAAAGCCTTGCGGGGCGGTACTGCGGCCCGCGAACCCGCCCCGTCGTTGCGATGCGCGGGTCGTCTGCCGGGACAAAACCTGAAGCCTGATGCCTGATGCCTGAAACCTAATTCTCAAGTAAAATGCCCCGCATGGACGCAGGCGGGGAGCGGATCGGGATCAACGGGGCGGCGGCCTTGCTGGACGTGACCCCGGAGAAGGTCCGGCGCTTCGTGCAGGAGGGCAGGCTCCGCGCCGAACGCGGCGAGGACGGGGACCTTGGCCTCGCCCTGAACGAGGTCCTGAACCTGGCGCGCGGGCTCGAGGCCGAGGCGGCGGAGGAGGAGATCTTCGAGGGCGAGGTGATCGGGGACGATGCGCCCACCAACTCCCGCCTCCCCGCCGTCCCCTTCGAGCGCTACGAGCGCCTCCTGCAGCAGGGCCAGGACTACAAGACCCGCCTCGAAGAGCGGAGCCGCCAGATCGAGGAGGTCCGCCAGGAACGCGACGCCGCCCGCATGGAGATAGACCGCCTCTGGTCCGAGATAGAACGCCTGAACCTCGTCGAGTTCCAGAGGGAACTCCAGGAGAAGACCATCTCCACCCTCGAAGAAGAGAAGCAGAGGCTCGAAGGGGACCGCAGCCGCATGGTCGAGCAGCACACCAAACTTACCGAGGAAAAGTCCGCCCTCTCCGAAGACCGCGTCCGTCTCGAAGCCGAACTGAACGCCCTGAAAAACCGCGGCTTCTGGTCCCGCCTCTTCGGCGGCTAGAGCTCCAAGACCGCAAGAACGCGCACGCTTCCTTCACGATGCTTCTCGACGCGCGCGGTTCTACCCCAAATGGGCTAGGAAAAGATCATGCCCCTGGGGGAGGCGGAAGGTGGGATTGCAAAATATAATGCAATCTCCGAGATCCGGTCGCGCCACGGTAGCGGCACCTGGTCGGGAGCGAGAGACGAGAGGAGACGCCTGGGCGCGATTCGACGCAAGAACGCGTCCGGGGTCTTGTACGAGAGAACATCGGAGGGTACCGTGCCAACAGGAGGAGACGCCTTTACGGGTGCCAGGGGGGTTGCGGCGTCGGCCGAGGGCCGTACGACAGGTAAGCGCTCGAAGCGGGGGTGGGTCGCCTTCCTACTGGTGCTGACCCTGGCCGGTATCAGCATCGCCGCCGCCACCGCGGCCGACGCGGCGACGAGGGCGAAAGCGCCGGTAGCCCGGGATGACCTCTACACGGTCGAAGAGGATGTCCCGCTTACGGTTGCGGCGCCCGGCGTGCTGCTCAACGACAAAGCCAACGGTGGCAAGCTCACGGTGAAGAGTTTCTCCACCCCGGTACACGGCGACCTCGTCCTCAGCCGCAACGGCTCCTTCGTCTACACGCCGGACGAGAACTACGCCGGTGAAGACTCCTTTACCTACACGGCCAGAAACAAGTGGAGAAAGACCGACAAGGCGACGGTCAGGATCACGGTCAACCCCGTAAACGACGCGCCGCGGATCACGGCGCCGACCACCCTCTCCGTGGACGAGACACCGGCGGCGCTTACGGGCATCGGCGTGGCCGACGTGGACGCGGGCGCCGGCGCCACGACCCTCACGTTCTCGGTAGGCTCGGAGAGCCTGGCGGCCACGAGCGGCTAGCGGGGTTACGGTCTCCGGCTCCGGAACCGGCACCCTGACCCTCTCCGGGACGATCGCCGCCATCGACGCCTTCGTCGCGGCCTCGAACGTCACCTTCACCGCGCCCCAGAACGCGACGAACGTCTTCGCCCTGGAATTGACCCTCGGCGATGGCGGGCACACGGGCAGCGGCGGCGCCAAGATGGATACGAAAACGGTCGACATAGACCTCGCGCCCTTGAGCAGCGCGCAGATCGACGCCGTGCGCGGTGCGGCTGACGGTTCGGTCGATCTCCCCATCCGTTCGGCCCTCGTCACCTACACGAAGCCGGCCGTCGGCGCCGACCCGGCCGGCTTCTTCGTGCAGGCCGAGCGGGACGGGCCGGCCCTTTTCGTGGCCGTAGACCCGGCGACCCTGATTCCCTCGCCCGCGGCGGAGGATCTCGTCTCCCTCACGGTCACCGGAAAGTCCACGGTGAACGGGATGGTGCGCGCGACGGGCGTCTCCGGTCTTACCGTCCACAGCCAGGACAACCCGCTCGCGCCGCTGCTCGCAGACGTGAGCGCCGTTGCGGACCTGCCCTCCGTACTGGGAGACTATGAGAGCGAGTACGTCTCAGTCTCCGGAACCCTGACGAGCAGTTTCAGCTCATCGGGCACAGGACACTCCTCGGCTTCGCTGGCGACGGCCGGGACGCTCAACTCCGCCAACCTGCGGCTCCGGGTAACGAACACCGTGCTCGACCAGCTCGATCTCGTCCAGGGTTGCTCCGTCACGGCCGTAGCACCCCTGTGGCGGTCCAGTGCCCAGGCTCAGCCTTCGGCCTGGGCGTCGCAGGACCTGACGGGCGTGTCGTGCCCGGCCCCTGAGGTGACGGAGGCGCTCGCCACGAGTTCCACGGCGGTCACCGTGCGCTTCGACAGGCAGATCGCTTCCTCCAGCGTCGAGGCCAACGGTAGCCAGTTCACATTCGACAACGGCCTTGCTGCGACGGGTGCCACCGTGTCCGGCCGCGAGGTCCGGCTCACCACCGGTACCCAGACGGCCGGCGCCGCCTACACGGTAACGGTCGCCTCGTCCGTCAGGGATACCCTCGGCGAGGGGGTGGGCGCGGAGAACATGGCGGGCTTCACCGGCTTCGACCCGACGGCCGTGCTGCGGATCACCGAGATAGCGCCCGACTTGAGTTCCGGTCGCGACCTCGTCGAGTTCGTAGCGGTGCAGGGCGGCAACACGGAAGGCCAGAAGCTCGTACAGGGGACCAGCGAGCTTGCCACCTTGCCTGAGGCGCGGGTGGCAACGGGCGACGTCATCGTCCTGCACCTCAACCCGGACGCGCAGAACGGTGATGCCCCGGCCTCTGAGACTCTCGCCAAGGCGCAGTTCCCGAACGCGACGTACTCCTCCAACTATGACACCGCCTGGGACTTCCACGGGGGCACTTCCTCTGTTACCTACAGCAATCAGGTACTGCGGGTGAAAGACGCAACAGGCGCGACACAGGACGCCCTCGCGGTGACGAGATCTGGGTTTACCACCTCGGCTTATCCGGCGCAGCTGCAGGCGCTCCAGGCGGAAGGGGCGTGGCAGCCATCGGATTGCGGTGGCGCCCCGTGTACGTACTCCTCTTTCCCGACCGCCCAAGGTGTCTCCGCCGACTGGTCAGGCC
>JALZNL010000310.1 GCA_030857715.1 Actinomycetota bacterium
AGGTAAAAGTTTTTGCCCCCGACCTCGCACCGCTCGACATGTGGACGTGGGACGTCCACGACGTGCCGGCGGAGTTCTTCGACGGGCAGCTCGCCGGCCGTGTGTCCGAGGTTGGCGAGGAAGGCGCCGCTCTTACAGGACGACAGGGCTTCCGGCGGGATGGCCCCGTCGTGGCCGGTGGCGGTGAAGACGATGTCGGCGCGGGGGAGGCCAGCCTCCAGGGTCGGGGTCGGGAAGCCGAGGTGCGCGGCGGCGAGGCGGGCGGCTGGGGCCGAGTCGCAGACCTCGACGACGGCGCCGAAGGAACGGGCGGCGTCGGCGACGCCGCGACCTACCGGGCCGTAGCCGATGATGAGGACCGTCCGGCCGTAGAGGGAGAGGCCGGTGACGTTGAGGAAGGTGTTCGCTGCCATGAGGCCGACGAGGTGGCGGTTGTGGAGGCCCTGCTTTATGGGGACCGAGTCCCAGTCGAAGACGGGGTAGGCGGGGGTGAGATCCTGCAGGCGGGCGATGCCCGTGCCTGTGGCCTCCAGGCCGCCGCGAACGGTGCCGAGGTTTCCGCCAGTGAGAGCTGTGGCGTCTGCTCCCATCTCGGAGAGGAGGGTAGGGTCCGCGTCGACGGCGGCCCTGAGGTGGGCGGCGTGCCGGTCCGGCGGGTCGTCCTTGCGGGCCGGGACCTCCACGCCCATAGATCCCAGGTGTTCGGCGACCTCGTCTCTGGTCGTCGCGGGGTTGGCGGCGCAGGCCCACACCTCGGCGCCGGCGGCGAGGATGGCCTCGAAGTAGGGGACCATCTTGAGGTCCAGGTGGCAGACGACGAGCAGGCGCTCGCCCCGCAGGGACGGCAGGGCTTCGGCGGACGACCGGGTGGCGGGTGTAAAGTCGCGGAGCCAGGCCCGCTCGCGGGTGAAATCGTCGTTCTGTGGGGACAAAGGGTTCCGCCTCCTTTGCGCGGGTGGTCCCGACTCTATATGATGCCTGCCAACGATCTGTCACGTAAGACCGGGCGCCCGGCGGGTTACGCGCGGGGAGCGGTTCGCGGAGAAAGAGGAGGTCCCGTGCGTAGGAGCGTGGTTTTGGTATCGCTGGTCCTGGCGTTGGTGCTGGTGGTCGCCGGCTGTCGCAGCAGCGGCGGCGGCGGAGGAGATCAGGGTGGCAGTGGAGGCGGAGATCAGGGCGGCGGAGGCGGCGGCTCGGACGTGAAGCCGGCGCTGGTGCTCGACGTCGGCGGCCTCGGGGACCAGGGGTTCAACGACTCAGCCTACGAGGGCATGCAGGCCGCGGAGGAGAGCCTTGGGGTAGAGGGCCGGTACCTGGAGTCTTCGGGCCCGACCGACTACCCGAACAACCTCACCCAGCTCTCCGACAACGGCAACAACCCGATCTTCGCCGTCGGCTTCCTCATGACCGAGGACCTCGCCGAGATCTCACCGCAGTACCCCGATACCCAGTACGCTATCGTGGACTCCGTGGTCGAGGATTCTGACAACGTCATCAACCTCGTCTTCAGGGAGCAGGAAGGGTCCTACCTCGCCGGCGTGGTCGCGGGCCTGATGACCCAGGAGGACACCGACTACACGACCTCTGATGAGAACGTGGTCGGGTTTCTGGGCGGCCTGGAGGGGCCGCTGATCCAGAAGTTCCAGGCCGGCTACGAGGCCGGGGTCGAGTCCGTTTGCCCGGACTGCGAGGTCATCTCCCAGTACGCTGGCGCGGGGCCGGAGGCCTTCAACGACCCGGTGCGGGGCAAGGAGATAAGCCAGCAGCAGATCGAGCAGGGTGCTGACGTGATCTACCACGCCTCGGGCAACACGGGCCGCGGCCTCTTCGAGGCCGCCACCGATCAGGACATCTTCGCCATCGGTGTGGACACCGACCAGGCGGCGCGCTTCAAGGACGCCCCGATCCTGACGAGCGTTATCAAGCGCGTGGATGTGGCCGTCCGGGAGACGATAGAGCAGGCCGCCGAGCAGGACGCGCCTGTGGGCGAGACGGTGGACCGCGGCCTGAAGGAGAAGGGCATCTCCCTCGCCCCCTACGGACGCTTCGACGGCGACGTGCCCCAGGAGGTCAAGGACGCGGTTGACCAGGCCCGCCAGGACATCATAAGCGGCGAGGTCGAGGTCCCGGACTCCGTCAACTAGGGGCCGGACCGCATGGCCGAAGGGGAGAGGCAGGACGGAGAGGCCGGGGCCGCCGAGGCTCCGGCCGTCCTGGAGATGCGGGATATCACCAAGACGTTCGGTCCCGTAAAGGCGAACGACAATATCTCGCTGAGGCTCGGGCGCGGGGAGATCCTGGGCCTCCTCGGCGAGAACGGCGCCGGCAAATCAACCCTCATGAAGATCCTCTACGGCCTCTACAGGCCGGACTCCGGCACCGTAATCGTCAAAGGCGAGCCCGTCCAAATTCGGGACCCCAAAGACGCCGTCTCCCGCGGCATCGGCATGGTCCACCAGCACTTTACTTTGATACCTCCCCTGACCGTGGCGGAGAACATCGTGCTCGGCGCCGAACCCAGCAGGGGCGGCTCTCTGGACATGACCCGCGCCGTCCGGGAGACGGGGGAGTTGGCCGAGCGCTACGGCCTGAAAGTGGACCCGCGCTCGAAGGTGGCCGACCTGTCGCTGGGCGTGCGCCAGCGGGTCGAGATCCTGAAGGCCCTCTACCGCCACGCCCGTATCCTCGTCCTCGACGAGCCGACGGCGGTCCTGACGCCCCAGGAGACCGAAGACCTCTTCTCCACGCTGAAGGACCTCGTCGCCGACGGCCTCTCCATCGTCCTCATAACCCACAAGCTCGGCGAGCTGCTAGGCGTCTCCGACGAGATCACCATAATCCGAGACGGCAAGGTCGTGGACACGGTCCAGACGGAGGGAACCACGGAGGCGCAGCTCGCCCGCCTCATGGTCGGACGCGAGGTGCTGCTGCGCGTCGAGAAGGGCGGCGCCGAAGTCGGGGAGACGCGCCTCGCAGCGGAGGACCTGGTCGTCAACGCCTCGACGGGAGCAGTTGCGGTAAACGGGGTGAGCCTGGAGGTGAGGGCTGGGGAGATCCTGGGCATCGCCGGCGTCGACGGCAACGGCCAGACGGAGCTCGCCGAGGCGCTCGCCGGCACCCGCAGGAGCGAGTCCGGTCGGGTCTCCCTGGACGGCCGGGACATCACGCGCCTCGGGTCCAACGCCAGGCAGGAGCTGGGTCTGGCCTACGTGCCAGAGGACCGGGGTGCGAAGGGATTGGTCCAGGACTTCAAGCTCTACGAGAACAACGCGCTCAAGACCTACGATCAGGCACCGTTCTCCCGGTTTGGTTGGATCTTCCCGAAGGTCATGCGCCGCCGCGCCGCCGAGAACCTGCAAGCCTACGACGTCCGCCCGCCGGACCCGGACGCCAGGGCCGGTTCCCTCTCCGGCGGCAACCAGCAGAAGGCGGTGCTGGCGCGGGAGCTCTCGGGAGATCCGGGCGTCATCATCGCGGCCCAGCCGACGCGCGGTGTGGACGTCGGGGCCATCGAGTTTATCCACCGGCGCCTGATCGAGGAGCGCGAGAAGGGCAAGGCGATCCTCCTCATCTCCCTCGAACTGGAAGAAGTTCGCTCCCTCTCCGACCGCATCGTCGTCATGTACGATGGCGGGATCGTCGGCGAGCTGGACGCCGCCGACGCCACGGACGAGAGGCTCGGCCTCCTCATGGCGGGCAGGGGCGGAGAAGAAGGGCGGGAGACGGCCTGATGCGCCGCCTGCTCGGCAATATCGGGGGCTCACTGCTCTTCCCGTTCGTCGCCATCGTCTTCTCCTTCGCCATCGGGGCGGTCATAATGCTGGCGACGGGCTACAACCCCGTTGCCGCCTACGCGGCGCTCTTCGAGGGGGCGTTCGGGTCGCCAGCCTCGCTGGGGCGCATCCTGCTCTACGAGCTCAGGCTCACGGACGCGGCGCCGGGGCCGCAAGACACCGCCTCGCTCGCCGCCATCGGCCGGACCCTCGTCAACACGACGCCCCTCATCTTCACGGGCCTCGCCGTGGCGGTGGCGTTCCG
>JALZNL010000027.1 GCA_030857715.1 Actinomycetota bacterium
ACGGTTTCATCCCCCAAGCCTAGCACCGGATCAACACTTACGCTAACCGCTGTGAGACGCGTCATCCCCGCGGCCTCGGCGGCCCGGTCAAGTTCCCCGGTGGGGACGCGATGCACGATAAGCTCCCTCATTTCGGCGTCAATCACCATCAGCTCGTAGACGCCGACCCGGCCGCGATAGCCCGTCTCGCCGCACCAGCCGCAGCCGACGGGCTCGAAAAATGCCGCGTCCTTTCGGGTTGGAAGGTCTGCGAGGCCCGGAACGCGGCGGTCGGGCGTCGCGGGGCGCTTGCAACGCTCGCAGAGCCTCCTGGCGAGCCGCTGGGCGATCACGCAGTCCACTGCGGACGCCGTAAGAAACGGCTCGACCCCCATGTCCGTCAAGCGCGTGACGGCCGCCGGGGCGTTGTTGGTGTGGAGCGTGGCGAGGACCAGGTGGCCGGTCAGCGCGGCCTCGATGCTCGTCCTGGCGGTCTCGCGGTCCCTGATCTCGCCGATCATGAGCACGTCGGGGTCAGAGCGGAGGATGCTCCTGAGGCCGGAGGCGAAGCCGAGGCCCACTTTTGGGTTCACCTGGACCTGGTTGACGCCCGGCATCCTGTACTCGACGGGGTCCTCGACGGTGATGATGTTCTTCTCCGGGGAGTTCAGCTCGCCGAGGGTGGCGTAGAGCGTGGTTGACTTGCCGCTCCCGGTCGGTCCGGTCACGAGGATAGTGCCGTAGGGCCTCCGGAAGACCTTCTCGTACTCCCGAAGCATGTCGGGCTCGAAGCCGAGCGCCTTCAGGTCCACCTCCACGCTCGAGGTATCGAGCAGCCGCAGCACGACCTTCTCCCCGAAGACCGTGGGAAGGGTCGCGACCCGCACCTCGGCCTTCTGGCTCCCCAGCCTGATCGAGAACCGGCCGTCCTGGGGAACCCGCCGCTCGGCGATGTCCAGGTCGGCGAGCACCTTGATGCGCGCGACGAGCCCGTCCTGCATGCTGCCGGGTACCGCCATCACCCCGCGGAGCACCCCGTCCACCCGGTACCGGACGCCGGTCTCCTTGGCCCGGGGCTCCACGTGGACGTCCGAGGCCCCGTCCACGATGGCCCGCTGCAGGATAGAACCCACGAGCCGCACGACGGGACCCTCCCCGACCGTGGCGCCGCCGAGCTCCACGGCGCCACCGCGGGCGCCGTCGCCCCCGACTTTCGCCTCAGCGAGCAGGCTCGTCACCTCCTCGGCCACCGCGAAGACCCTGTTCGAGGTCCGCTCGATGTCCTCCCCGTCCGCCACGACCGGCCTGACGTCGTACCCGGAGAGCATCACCAGGTCTTCGAGGGCGTGGAGGTTCTTCGGGTCGCGCATGGCCACTACGAGCTTCCCGTCCCTGAACCCTACCGGAAGTGCCGCGTGGCGGCGCAGGATCTGCCGGTCGACGAGGATCGCCGCCCCGGGGTCCACCTCGACCTCCGAGAGCTCGACGAACTCGAGGCCCAGCCGCCCCGCAAGCTCCCGCGCGCCCTCAACCTCGTCCGGTCCTCGGGGAACGAAAGAGCGATCTCCCTCTCCACCCTGCCCTCTGCGCAACCGCGCGCCGCTCTCCGACCGCGCCCCATTCCCGGTTCGGTCGTCTATCCTCATAGGCCAGTTGTCGAAGGTAGTGCGCCCCGGCTTTAGCCTCGATCCGCCGGCTCACCTTGCCGGGAGGCGAAGGCTACGGACGCAGGAGCGCTGGCCCCGGGATCTCTCGGTTTGGCCCGCGCCGGACGGGTTAGCGTCCCGCCTCTTCCTTTGCCCGCAAGAACGCGTCGTAGTCGTTGGTAAAGAAGTGTTCTTCGCCGTTGGCCTTCAGGACGTAGTAGAGATTGTCCGTCTCGGCGGGGTCCATGGCGGCCTGGAGGGATTGCAGGCTCGGGCTGCAGATCGGGCCGGGAGGGAGGCCGGTGTTCTCGTAGGTGTTGTAGGGGGAGTCGACCTTCAGGTCGGCATAGGAGAGGCTCTCCTTTGGCCGCTTGAGGGCGTACTGGATGGTGGCGTCGATCTGAAGCGGCATGTCCTTGCGGATCCTGTTGTATATGACCGAGGCGATCACCGGCCGCTCCCCGGCGTTTGCTGACTCCCTCTCTATGAGCGAGGCCACGGTCACGAGCTCGTGCTCCGTGAGGTTCAGCCGCTCTGCGGCGCCGGCGACGTCGAGCCCTTCGGTCTCGATAAGGTACTGCCCGAGCATCCGGTCCACGACCTGCGGCGCCGTCACCCCCTCCTCGAAGTCGTAGCGCCGCGGGAACAGGTAGCCCTCGGTGGTCTCGATCTCCCCACCTTCGAGAAAGGCATAGCCGTAGTCCGTCCGGCGCGCGGCGGACTCGAATTCGGGGGCCGCTATCTCGGTGCTCTCGGCAACCGCTTGCGCCGTCTCGGGCAGCGTGAGGCCCTCCGGCAGGGTGACGGAGACGGTAGGGACGGCCTCCCCGGCCGTGAGCTTGGAGAGGATAGCGTCGGTGTCAGCCCCGGGGCTGAAGGTGTAGCGTCCCGTCTTTATGCTCGTGTCGTTGCCTTCCGCGCGGGTCTCGAGCTTGAAGACGAACGCGCTGCCGATGACGCCGGCTTCCTCCAACTTGGTGGCGACCGTGGACAGCGTGTCGCCCTTGACGACCTCGACGCCGACCGGACCCTCGGGCTCGTCGCCGCCGCCGATGGCGGAGGTGTAGATGAAGTACACCGCCCCCACCACTCCCGCCAACAGGAGAAGGCCGAGGATGGTCGGGCCGATGCTGGAGCGGCGTTTCCTGCGGCGTTTCTTGTCCCTGGCCGACTGCAGGGCGTCCAGCCGGGCCTCGAGTTCGGCCCGGCCCTCGCGACTGCTCCTGTCGTGGCGCTTCAGAGGTCCCCCCTCCTCGCCAGGTACTCCTGCAATATCCCGGCGGCGGCCAGATGGTCCACCCGGACACGCCTCCCCTTCTTCTTCCCCGCCCTCCCGCCGCTGCCGGCGACGGCCACGCGGGTCGTCAGGCGCTCGTCCCATTCGACGAAGCGCACCTCGGGAAACTCCCGCCGCAACCCGGAAATTGTATCCAAAACCCTGCGCGCCTGCGGCCCGACCTCCCCCGCGAGCGTCTTCGGCATCCCGACAACGACCTCCCGGACGTCCTGCTCCTCGAAGAGGCGTCGCAGGTAGTCCGTCAGGTCCGCGCTCGGGACCACCTCGAGCGGGGTGGCGAGCACCCGGCCGGGATCTGAGAGGGCCACGCCGGTGCGGGCCTCCCCGGGGTCCAGCGCGGCGACGCGGCCGGTCGCGGCCAGGGCTACCCCGTACCGGAGAGGTTGCGGCCCAGGATCTCGCGCGCCCTGGCGAGCGCGTCGGGGATCGCCTCCAGGTTGCCGCCGCCGGCCTGGGCCATCGTCGCGCCGCCCCCACCGCCGCCTCCGAGGACCTCCGAGACCTCCCGCACGATGTCCCCGGCCCGCACCTTCCCGGAGACCTCGGGGTGGAGGTTGGCGATGAGCACGGCCTTGCCGTCGAGAGCGGCGGCGAGGACCACGGCGGACGGACCCCCGAGGCGGTTCTTCACGTCGTCGGAGATCTGGCGCAGGCCCTTCACGTCCGCCGCAACGACCTGCCCGGTCACGACCCTGGCCCCGTCTACCTGCTCCGCCCCCTCGACGAGGGCCCCGACTTCGCCGAGGCCCTGCTGGAGCGCCTCCTGGCGGGCCGCGTCGCGCCCCTCACGGGCCTCCCGGCGCAGGTTGTCCACGGCCTCGGACAGGCCCTCCACGGGCACGCGCAGGGAGCCTGCGAGGGCCTCCGTCTTCTCGGCCGTCTCCGTGAGGTAGAAGAGCGCCTCGCGTCCCGTGACGACCTCTATACGGTAGAGGTCCGCGCCGTGTTTTCTGTTGGAGATCACCTTGAAAGCCCCAACCTCGGCGGTTCCCCTGACGTGCGTGCCGCCGCAGAGCTCCCGGGAGAAGCCGTCCACCTCGACGACGCGCACGAGGTCGCCGTACTTCTCGCCGAAGAGCATCATCGCGCCGAGGTCGCGGGCCTCTTCGAGCGTCGTCGTGTAGTAGCGCACGGGCTGGTTCTCCGTGACTTTGAGCAGGCACTGCTCCTGGACGCGCCGGGTCTGCTCCTCGCCCACCTTCTCTCCGTAGCGGTAGTCGAAGCGGAGCCGGTCCGGCCCGACGTAGCTGCCAGCCTGAACCACGTCCTGCCCGAGCTCCGCCCGGAGCGCCCAGTGGAGGATGTGGGTGGCGGTGTGGTTTGCCTCGATCTGCTGCCGCCGAACCCGGTTTATGGATGCGGTAACCGCGTCGCCAACGGCAAAACCGTCACGCTCGACCCTGGCCCGAAGGACCTGGTAGCCGCCCGCGGGCACCACGTCGAAGACCTCGAGCTGGCCGTCCTCCGAGGAGATCCAACCCTCGTCGGCGACCTGCCCGCCGCCCGTGGCGTAGAACGGGTTCTCCGCGAGCACGACGGAGACCTCGCCAGGGGCCTCCGGCGAGTCTTCGAGCGCGACGATCCTGGTCTCCACCCGCTCGCGCTCGTACCCGACGAAGCGGCTCCTGACCTCCTGGCCCCCGAAGGCCGCAACGGCCCTGTCGTAGCCCTGGGCGGCCTCCCTGGCGCGCCGCCTCTGGGCGTCCATGGCCGCCTCAAAACCCGCCTCGTCCAGCGAGACGTCAAACTCTGACTCAGCGAGCACCTCCCGGGTCACCTCGACCGGGAACCCGTAGGTGTCGTGAAGGAGAAAGGCGATCTCGCCCGGTAGCTCAGGAAGGCTGCCAAAGTTGGGCCGGATCGGTGCCCCACCGACGGTTTGAGGCATCTCTCCGCCACCTATCTCAGCAATCTCCTTCTTTAGAAGCTCCATCCCCGAAACGTAGATCTCGGCGAACCGCGCTGCCTCACCCGTCACGATCCGCTCGATGTCATCCCTAGCCTCGCGCAGTTCCTCGTAGAAGTCGCCCACATAGTCTACGACGGTCAACGAAACCGCCGCGAGTTGCTCGGGGGTCATGCTCAGGCGCACGTAGGCCTGAAGGGCGGCGCGGCGTATTATGCGCCTCAATACGTACTCACGGCCCTGGTTACCGGGACGCACGCCGTCGGCGATCAGGAAAGCTATCGCCCGCGCATGGTCGGCCAAGATGTAGAGCGCGCGGTCCACGGCGGCGGATTGGCCGAGCTCGATCCCGCCGACTTCGCGGGCCCTCTCGAAGATCGGAGCGTAGAGGTCCGTCTCGTAGACGGAGTGGACGCCCTGGACGACGGCCGTGGTGCGTTCGAGGCCGAGGCCGGTGTCGATGCCCGTCTTGGTCAGCGGGACGAGCGATCCGTCCTTGCGCTGCTCGTACTGGTTAAAGACGAGGTTCCAGATCTCCAGAAAGCGTGGGTCGCCTTCGTCGCCGCCGGGGCCGTATTTCGGGTCGGCGAGGGGATCACCGAGGCCGTACTCCTCGCCGTAGTCGTAGTAGACCTCCGAGCACGGGCCGCACGGGCCGGAGTCGCCCGGGGGCCCCCACCAGTTCTCGCTCTTCGGGAGGCCGAAGATCTTCTCCTCCGGCACACCGACGGACATCCAGAACTCCTTGGCCTCGATGTCTTCGGGTGCGTCAGCGTCGCCCTCGAAGATCGTGATCCAGAGCCGTTCGGGCGGAAGGCCGAGCTCGACAGTCAGGAACTCCCAGGCGTACTCGACGGCCTCCTTCTTGAAGTAGTCGCCGAAGGAGAAGTTGCCCATCATCTCGAAGAAGGTCAGGTGGCTGGGATCTCCAACCTCCTCGATGTCCTGGGTTCGAAAGCACTTCTGGGCGCTTACCGCGCGGGGCGACGGCGGCTTCTCCTCACCCGTGAAGTACGTGATGAACTGCTGCATTCCGGCGGTCGTGAGGAGCACCGTCGGGTCGTTGTACGGGATCAGGGACGAGCTCGCATAGAACCTGTGGCCCCGCTCCCCGAAATAGTCCAGGAACCGGCGTCTGATCTCATTGCTCTGCATGGGCGCCGTCCGAAGTAGTCGTGTGCTGGTATCCGTTCTCCATCTCCGTGAGCTCGGCGCGCAGGTCCTGCAGGGCCCGGCGGAGCAGGCGCGAGACGTGCATCTGGCTCACGCCGATGCGGTCCGCGATCTCCGTCTGCGTCTTGCCCTCGTTGAACCGGAGCTTGAGGATCTGCTGCTGCTGCTCCCTGAGACCGTTTACGGCCCTTTGCAGGAGTATCTTGTCCTCTAAACCATCTATGGGCGAGTCGTTGTCGGCCTGCAAGTCCATGATGGTGTCGCCCTCGCGCTCGTCCGGGCTGACGGGAGCGTCGAGGCTCGCGGTGTTGTACGCCCGCCCCAAAGTGAGGGCCTCGGCGACGCTCTCCTCGTCGGCCTCGAGCACCGCGGAGAGCTCCCGGATCGAGGGCGAGCGGCCGTTCTTGACGGTCTGGTCGCGGATGGCCTCCTTGGCCGATTGGCGCAGCTCCTGCAGGCCGCGCGGCACCCGCATCGCCCAGCCCTTGTCCCGGAAGTAGCGCTTGA
Organism: Actinomycetota bacterium; assembly: GCA_030857715.1. The sequence continues at coordinate 6,509 of JALZNL010000027.1, forward strand.
TCTCCCCGAGGATATTCGGCGTAGCGTAGGTCGAGAACTCAATCCTCCGGTCCACGTCGAAGCGGTCCACCGCCTTGATGAGCCCCACGGAGGCGACCTGCACCAGATCGTCCACGGGCTCCCCGCGCCCGGCGAACTTGCGGGCCAAAAACTCCGCCAAGGGCAACTGCTCCTGGATCACCTTCTCCCGCGCCGCCTGGTCGCCGAGCTTATGGTACCGCGTCAGAAGACGCCTCGTACGCGCCTTGTTCGGCCGCCTGTATCTCCGGCTCACGAAACCAGCTCTACTACCGTGCGCCAGCGCCGTCCCCCATCCCCTTCAGGCTCTTCGACCTCCGCCACGACCCCGTCGTCGGAGAGCGCGAAGCGGAATCGGGTCGGGGCGTCATCCGAGTGGAAGTCCTCGAGCAGGGAGACCGCCTCGTCGAGCCCCCCGACACCGACCTTTGCCCTGGCGGCCATACCAGCCATCACCAGCCCGGCGCACGAGCGCAACTCGCCGTGCGGCGGCAGGGTAAGGTATGCGTATTGCTGGTCAACTTCGGGGGTCAAGCGTCTTCCTCCCTCATGATGAGATGAATGCGTTCGTTAGTTCTCGCGGGTCTCGGGCGGCCCGACCGGCGTCTCCGCGGGGGGCGCCGTTTCGGGCGGGGTCGTCTGTTCGGGGCGGGCGGCCTGTCCGGAGTGGGCCCTGTCGTGCTGTTCGAGCTCGCGCAGGATCTCTTCCTTGCGCGAAGAGGACGCCTCGCGGGCCGCCGAGACCGCGTTCTCGTAGCGGCGGCGGACGTTCGTTGGCAGGTCGCGCGCCGTCTTCGGCAGGTTCTTGCGGGCCTCCTCGCTCGTGGCGTAGATCGTCCCGGCCACGCCGAGGATCACGCCCGCGGCAACCTTGCCCCAGGTGTTCATTCCGAACCCCCATCCGGCCGCTTCTCCCCGGTGAGAAAGGTGCTGATGCCGCGGGAGAGGCCGGCCGTCGCAGAGGAGACCTTGATCACGCCGCCGCGCACGCCACGGGTTATGACGGTCGTGGTCTGGTCGAGCTCGTCGGTCATGCCGGCCACATCCCCGACGGCCTCGTCGAGCTGGGAGAGTTGGCTGTTGATGTTGTCCACCGTGGTGTGGGTCTTGCCGATCAGGGGCACCACCTGCTCGGAGACGTCCTTTATCGACTTCTCCGTGGTGGAGAAGATACTGGCGAGCCGCAAGAAAGCCCAGGCGAGCAGGAAGAACGCCACGGCGACCCCGGCATAGAGCAAGCCCTTCATCAATTCCACGAAAAGGTCCAAAACCCGTTCACACCTCCGTCGAAACGACCCGCGAACCCGCATTATAACCGGGACGGGACCACCCACACACGCCGCTAGGATTCCGCGTGCCGCACGACCCCGCCGGCCACGACCCGCTCCCCATCTCCTGTGTAGAAGACCGCGGACTGGCCTGCAGCCACGCCCATCACGGGCTCCTCGAGGTGGGCGACCCAGCCCTCCCCGTCCTCCTCGATCCGGCACGGCACGGGACCGGAGTTGTACCGCACCTGCACGGCGTGCGCCTCCTCCATCGGCAGGAAATGGTTGAGGTCGCCGACCCGTACCTCCCGTACCTCCAGGTCCTTGCGGCGCCCCACCACGACCTGTTTGCTCTTCGGGCGGACCTCCGTCACATAGAGCGGGGTCGGGGCGGAGACGCCGATGCCGCGCCGCTGGCCCACGGTGAAGTCCACAACGCCCGCGTGCCGGCCGAGGACGGCGCCCTCCCGGTCGACAACGTCACCCGGCTCGGTGGAGACCGTCTTGCGCACGAACCGGCGGTAGTTGCCGTCCGGGATAAAGCAGATATCCTGGCTCTCTGGGGTGTAGGCAACGGCGAGGCCGCGGTCCTCGGCGATCCCGCGCACCTCCGTCTTGTGGTACTCGCCGAGCGGGAAGACGGCCCGCTCCAAGAGCTCCTTCGGGATGGGCCAGAGGACATAAGTCTGGTCCTTGGTCTCGTCTACGGGCCGCGCCAGGCTCGGCCCTTCCCCAACCCTGGCGTAGTGGCCGGTGGCGACACCCCGGAAGCCGAGTTCGTCCGCCAGAAAGGCCGCCGCGTGGAACTTGACGTGGGCGTTGCAGCTAACGCAGGGGTTCGGGGTGCGCCCATTCTCGTAGGACCCGACGAAGTCCCGCATGACCCGCCGGTCGAAGAGCTCCTTGAGATTGAGCGTGAAGTGCGGCAGGCCCATCCTGTGCGCCGTGTCCCTGGCGAAGAGCACGGTGTCAGGCGAGCAGCACGACCGGCTGCCCTTCTCGCCGTCGTGCAGCCGAAACGTCACGGCGGCCACGTCGTACCCGGCCTCCTTGAGCAGCAGCGCCGACACGGCGGAGTCCACCCCGCCGCTCATCGCCGCAACAATACCGTTGGGATCCCCATCCGTCCCGCCGGCGTACCCCTCCAGAAGCCCGGCCCCGGCCGTCCGGGTCCAGTGGTCCTCGAACGCCTTGTGCAGGGCGTCGAGCACCAGCGTCAACGCGTGCCCCTTGCCCTCCGGCAGCGGCCCGCCAAGCGTCTCCTCGACGTCCGCCCTGGACACCCGGGCGGCGTCCAGCAGGCTCCTCCCGTGGGCCAGCTCCGCGAGTGCCGAGCCCGCCGCGATACATGCCGCGCACCCGAACACCTCGTAGCGGACCTCCTCGACGGTGCTCTCGCGCACCAGGACCGTGAACCCCGCGACGTCCCCACACGCCGCATCGCCCGACTCGCCACTACCGGAAGGGTTCTCCAGGCGTCCCGCGTGGCGGGGCCTGACCAGGTGATCTATGACCTGGGGGTTATAGGCTCCAGGCATCAGGCTTCAGTTTTCAGGTCGCCCAAACGGAGCAGGCGCCGACCGTCCGCGCCTCTGGTTGATGTGGTACGAATCGACTTCACTGGTAAAACGTTCTCCTTTACTCTCGCCGTCAACTTTCCTCTGCTGACGGCTGATGCCTGAAACCCGAAGCCTGATTGGCGTACATCGGCGAGACCTCGCGGAGGCGGTCGACGGCCTTCGCGAACGCTTCGAGGAAACCGTCCACCTCTTGCGCGGTGTTGTCCTTGCCGACCGTGATCCTGGCCGCAGAGAGGGCGTCCTGCTCGTCCCGGCCGAGCGCGAGCAACAACCTGGAAGGCCGGTCGCCGCCGCTGGAGCACGCCGACCCGCTCCCCACGGCGTAGCCGAGGGCGTCGAGCACGAGCACGAGGCCCTCGGCGCCCACGCCGCGGACGGAGACGTGGACGTTGTTTGAGAGCCGGCGCACCGGGTGCCCGTTCAGCTCCACGTCGGGGAGGGTGAGCAGGCCCTCGATCAGCCGGTCGCGCAGTCCGGTTTCGTGGTCCATCCTGCGGCCTAGCTCCTCGTGCGCGAGATTGGAGGCGGCCCCGAGACCGGCTATGCCGGCGACGTTCTCGGTCCCGCTTCTCAGCCCGCTCTCCTGTCCGCCGCCGAAGAGGATCGGCCCGATGGGCGTGCCTTCGCGCACGTAGAGCACGCCGACGCCCTGCGGGCCGTAGAGCTTGTGCCCCGAGATGGCGAGCGTCGAGATCCCCGTATCACCGATCTCGATGACTTCCCTACCGGCCGCCTGCACCGCGTCGGCGTGGAACGGTACGCCCCGCCGCGCGCACTCGGCGGCGAGCTCTTGTACGGGCTGCACGGTGCCCACCTCGTTGTTGGCCCACATCACAGCCGCCAGCGCCGTGTCCGGGCGCAGGGCGCCGGCGAACTCGTCCACCTCCACGAGGCCGTGCCCGTCCACCCCGAGCCAGGTGACCTCGAAGCCCTCGGATTCCAGCTTGCGCGCAGACTCGCGCACGGCGGCGTGCTCTATCTCGGAGACGACCAGGTGGCGTCTCTCCGGGCCGGCGGCCCTGGCGACGCCGAGGACGGCGTGGCAGTCGGCCTCCGTGCCGCCTCCGGTAAAGAAGATTTCTCCCGGCGACGCGCCGACGAGCGCAGCGACCGATTCGCGGGCCTCCTCGACGGCCTCGCGCGCGGCCGTTCCGCGGGCGTGGATCGAGGATGGGTTTCCCCGGTTGGCGCCGAGGTGCGGAAGCATGGCCTCCAACACCCGCGGGTCCAGGGGCGTGGTGGCGGCGTTGTCCAGGTAGATGGAGTCCTGCATGGCCCGGCTAGTGTATCTCACGGGGGCGGAATTTCAGCCGTAGAGCGGGTTTTCGGGCTAGATCGTCAAGGTGGAGGCGACCGCGCCGCCAGGGTCCAGGAGCGCCACCTGGTCCCCGGGCGCGAGGTCCAGATTCGTGCCGCCCTCGAAGGTGCCCGAGACCTGATCCCCGTCGGCGTCCACCACGTCCGGGACGCGCCCGACGGAGGCGCTCGCCCGGGGTGCGATCCTGACGTCGCTGTTTATGGTTACCTGCGGCGCGTCAGGGTCGACCTGGGCGTCCTCGGGGCTCAAGACCCGCAAAGTGTAGCCCTGAAGGTTTACCGGCCTCTCCGTACGGTTCTGGACGCTAAAGAACTCGATGCCGCCGCCGCCGTCGGTCACTTCCACGGTCTCGATGACGACGTCGACGTCGCTGGTGTTGTCCTCGACCTCCACGGCGGCCAGGTCGAAGAGTGCCTGGCTCAAGACCGGCTGCGGGGTGTAGCCCTGGAAGAGGTTGGTGATCACGTAATTCCCCTCCGAAGTCGGCGCGAGCATCGCGACGAACGGGGTGAGCCCGACCCCGAGCTGCGCCGCGAGCGTGCCGTACTCCCCCTCCTGTAACTCCCCCTTGCCCGCCGCCGCCCCGGGGTTGGAGATGTCGTAGCTGAGGAACTCAATGGTGGGGTACTGGACGCGGAGCTCCTCCATCCCGTCGCGCACCTGCCGGTCCACCGAGAGGCCCTGAGGGTAGTCAAGGGCGTCCTCGTCCAGCTTGTAGAACTGGACCGCGATCCTGGCCCGCCGCCCGTAGGCCTCGCTGAAGTTGGGCGGCACGGGCTGCGCCGTGTTGAGCTCGAAGGACGGGTCGGAGATCGTCTCGGCCTGCCCCGTGCCGACCGCCACCCCCGGCTCCACCGGCGGCGGCGTCTGGGCCGGGGGAGGCGTCGCCTCCTCCGGCACGCTCGCCTCCTCCTCGCCGCCACCGCACGCGGCGAGCAGGAGGAACAGGAAGAGAAGGGTCGCGAGTACGACGAGCCGCACGGACAATCTCTTGGCGCCGATGCCTGCGATCAACCTCTCCCCCGGCCGCCCACCGATGATCGTGGCCCGCCGACGGGTTCCCGGTCGGACCTGCGCTAACTTAGCACGGAGGCTAAAAGCACGCAACGAACCCGGATGCCGGCATCCGCGTCCATCGGGGCGGCCTTTTTCGGCTAACATTCAGAGATTCCACGCCCGTCGGAGGTCGGGCGGGCAGGCGATACCAGGAGGCAGAGTATGGACCGGAAGAACCCTTACAGGACGCAGGACGCGGGCGGACTACGCAAAGAGAACGTCGGCGAGAGGACCAGGCTCGCGGGCTGGGTTCACCGCCGCCGCGACCACGGCGGCCTCGTCTTTATCGACCTGCGCGACAGGTGGGGCATCACGCAGATCACCTTCCACCCAGACAGGGCCGAGGTCTTCTCCGCGGCCGAATCGCTCAGGCCG
>JALZNL010000311.1 GCA_030857715.1 Actinomycetota bacterium
GTGCGGCCTCCGAGTGTATCGCCAACACGTTGGTGCGGCGGCGCAATTCCGTCTTGCACGGGCACGATCTGACCTATGGTAAGGCGAAGTTCTCCGTTCAAGCATTGCTCATGCTGACGGTGCTGACGGAAGCGGTGTCTGAGCTAGAGTTTGGTGAGGTTATCTAGCTCTTCCCCTAAGTCCACGCTCTCGTAGCCCTTAGATCTACCACATCCGCAGTACTCGGCGGTAGTCTCTGTGCTGCTGCGAGCACGAGGGTGGGGAGTTGCTGGACGTGGTGCGTCCGCTTTAACGCCCAGGTTCGTGCCCCTCTGTATAATGCGCCCCGCTGACGTCTCTCGGGGAGAAGGGATAGGCGCCATGTTGGTCGATTCGCACACGCACCTTTTGCGGCTGGAGATCTCTCCGGAGGACGCGGTGAGGGAGGCCGCCGAAGCGGGGGTCGGGGCGGTCGTGAACGTCGGGACCGAGGTTACGGACTCGCGGCGGGGGGCGCAGCTCGCGGCCGTGTTGCCGAACGTGTATTCGACCGCGGGGATACACCCCCACAACGCGGGGACTTACACCGCCACCGATCTCGAAGCGCTCGCGGAGCTCTCGGAGTCGCCGGGGGTCGTGGCGCTCGGGGAGGTGGGGCTTGACTACTACCGTTCGGAGTGGTCCAAGGAGGTGCAGCGGGCGTTGTTCGAGGATGCCATCTCGCTGGCCAACGACACCCGCCTGCCGCTCGTGATCCACTCCAGGCAGGCCTTCGCGGATACGATGGCCTGCCTGGGACGCGCCCGCGTGCCGGTCGTCCTTCACTGCTTCGAGGGCGGCGACCGGGAGATCCGAGAGGCGACCGAGCGCGGCTACTTCGTCGGCCTCGCCGGCAACATAACCTACAAGAGCAACGAGACGGCCAGGGTGCTCCGCCTCATAAAAGAGGACCGCATCCTCGTGGAGACGGATGCCCCGTACCTGAGCCCCCAGCCCGTGCGCGGCACGAAGAATGCCCCCAAGAACGTCGCCCACACGGCCCGCTTCGTCGCCGAGAGGCTGGGGATGGAGGACGACGAGTTCGCCACCCTCACCACGCGCAACGCCCGCAACTTCTACGGCCTCCCGATCGAAGTGTGAGCCGGGGTGCCTGATCCCGCCAGGCCCAAGAAGAAACTGGGCCAACACTTCCTCAAAGACCCCAATACGGCCAGGATCGTCGCCTCCGGCGTCACGGCCGACGACGTGGTCCTCGAGATCGGCCCCGGACGAGGCTTCCTGACGAGCTTCCTGGCCGAGAGGGCGAAGCTCGTCTACGCCGTCGAGATCGACCGGGACGTTCTGCCGGCATTGCGAGGGGCAGTGGGCGAACGTGGCAACGTCCGCATCCACGAGGGCGACGCCCTGCGTTTCGACTACGCGGGCCTCGACCCCGCCCCGAACATGATGGTCGCCAATTTGCCCTACAACGTGGCCTCGCCGCTCGTCCTGATGCTGCTGGAGCGGGTGGAGGGCCTGCGGACTTTACGGTTCATGGTGCAGTTGGAGGTGGCCCGCCGGATGGCGGCGGAGCGGGGGACGAAGGATTACGCTTCCTACGCGGTGCTCGTGGGGTTGCTGGCCGAGGTGAAGATCCTGCACAAAGTCCCGCCGACGGTCTTCGACCCCCCACCCCGGGTGCACTCGGCCGTCGTGGAGATGACGCGGAAAGAGCCGCCGAAGGACTACGACAGAATAAAGGGCGTGGTGCTCGGCGCCTTCAGGAGCCGCCGCAAGCGGCTCGTCAACAATCTGCCGGAGCCAGCCCGCGCGGAGGCGCCGCGGATCCTGCTCTCCCTCGGCCTCGGCCCGGACGCGAGGGCGGAGGAACTGTCGTCGGAAGACTTCGTCGCGCTCTACCGGGCGCTTTCGTGGGCGCTGTAGTGCGGGAGGTCAGGCTCAGGGCCCACGCAAAGGTCAACTACGCTCTGGACGTGGTCGGGGTGCGCCCTGACGGGTACCACGAGCTACGGACGGTCATGCAGAGCATCTCGCTCGCCGACGAGGTGGAGATCGGGCGCATCAGCGAAGGCTTCGAACTGCGGGTCGACCCGCCCCACACCGACGTCGGACCGCGCGAAAAGAACACGGCGTACCGGGCGTGGAGGCTCCTGTGCGACTGTCTCGGGGAAGAGCTGCCGGTAAGGATTGCGCTGCGCAAGAACATCCCCGCCGGCGCTGGACTCGGCGGAGGCTCCGCGGACGCGGCGGCCGTCCTGCGCGGGCTGGACGGGCTTTTCGGTCTCGGCCTCTCCGTCGAGGAGATGCGCGACGTCGGGAAGGAGATCGGGGCCGACGTCCCTTTCTGCGTCTCCGGCGGGACGGCGCTGGGCGAGGGGGTGGGAGAGATCCTGAGCCCTGCTCCTTCCCCGCCGGACCACCGCCTGCTCGTCGTCAAGCCGCGCCGCGGGGCCGACACCGCGAAGGTCTACCGGGCCTACGACGCGAGCTCCGCCGGGGGGGACGTAGCGGATCGCGTGCTGTCCGCCCTGCGCTCGGGCGACCTCGCCGGGCTGGCCGGGGCCCTCGGCAACGACCTCGCACCGGTCGCGAGGGCGATGGTCCCGGAGGTGGCGGAGCTGGAGAGGAACCTGCTCGAGGCCGGAGCCATGGGAGCTTCGATGACGGGCAGCGGTACCGCCGTGTACGGCCTGTTCCGCGACGAGGACGCGGCCCTGAGGGCAAAGGAGAAGTTAGATGCTCCCTTCGCCGGCGTTTGCGTTCCGGTCCCTCGCGGTTCGGATGATGTCTAGCCTGGAAGGACGGTTCCCCGTGTCGGTGACGGGTGTGATACTGGACGGGGGCAGGATCGTCCTGCTCCGGAACGGGCGCGGGGAGTGGAGGCTGCCGGGCGGGCGGCTGGAGGCCGGCGAGAGCCCGGAAGAATGCGTCGCCCGCGAGGTCCTGGAGGAGCTGGGCCTGTCCGTCGAGGTAGGGCCTCTGCTCGACGCCCGGGTCTACGAGTCCTTGCCCAGACGTCGTGTGCTGGTGTTGGCCTACGGGTGCTTCGCGGGGAAGGTTGACGGGATGGCGCATAGCGCGGAGCATACCGCCGTGGGGTCGTTCGAGGTAGACGGGATGGGGGGAGATCTACCCGCCCGCGGGGTGCGCGCGGGTGGTGGGGGTTCTGACGACGCATAGGGGCTTCGGTATACTTGCGGCGTCGCGGGCGGGTCGGTCTTTGGGGCGTGGCCAAGAGGCAAGGCACCGGGTTTTGGTCCCGGGATCGCAGGTTCGAGTCCTGCCGCCCCAGCCCCGGGCGCGACGGATGGCTAGATTAAGGAGAGGCGCAGACCGATGTCCGAGAGTTCGCCGATCTTCGCCGTGGTCCTGGCCGCCGGCAGGGGGACCCGGATGAAGTCCAACCGGGCGAAAGTCCTGCACACCCTCTGCGGCGTGCCGATGGTCAACTACGTTATCGAGGCGACCAGGCCCCTCCTCCCGGAGGGGCTCTTCGTCGTGGTGGGCCACCAGGCGGAACTCGTCGAGGCGGTGTTGCCCCTCGACGCGACGCCTGTCCTTCAAAAAGAACAGCGGGGCACCGGGGACGCGGTGCGGGTCGCCCTGGACGCCCTGGAAGGTCAGGAAGACGGGGTCCTGCTCGTCGTCAACGGCGACGGGCCGCTGATCTCCGACGGGACGCTGGGAGAGCTTCTGGAGCGGCACCGCTCGGCGGGGGTCGGGGCGACGGTGCTGGTGGCAAAGCTCGAAGACCCGAGCGGGCTCGGGCGGGTCGTGGAGGAGGCCGGAGTCGTCAGGATCGTCGAGGAGCGGGACGCGAGCGAGTCCGAGCAGAAGAACCGGCTGGTCAACCTGGGGTTGTACGCCTTCGATCTGGCGGAGATCCGGGACGCCATCGCGGGCCTGGACTCCGGTAACGACCAGGGGGAGCTGTACCTCACGGATGTGTTGGAGACCATCGGGCGGAGGAGTCGGGCGGTCACGTACAAGTTGAAGAACCCGGAGGAGGCGAACCTCGTCAACGACCGGGCGCAGCTCGCGAGGGCCGAGGA
>JALZNL010000312.1 GCA_030857715.1 Actinomycetota bacterium
CCCATGAGGGCCGCGCTCGCGCAGATCAACACCACCGTCGGTGACGTGTGGGGCAACGTCGAGAGGATGAAGGGCGCCCTGGAACGGGCCGTGGAGGCCGGCGCCGACCTCGTCGCCTTCCCGGAGCTGGCCGTTACGGGATACCCCCCCGAGGACCTGCTCATGCGCCCGAGCTTTATCCAGGAGAACCTGGAGGGCCTGGCGGAGTTCGCGCGGGCCGTACCGGAAGGAATCGTGTGCGCGGCGGGCTTCGTAGACCTTAACGGCGACCTCTTCAACGCCTGCGCCATCGTCTCCGGCGGAGAGGTTCTCCACCGGTACCACAAGCGCTACCTGCCGAATTACGGCGTGTTCGACGAGAACCGCTACTTCAGGGAGGGCTCCGGCTCGGCGATGCTGGATCTCGGCGGGTCGCTCGTCGGGGTCAGCGTCTGCGAGGACATCTGGTACCCCAGCGGGCCGGCGAGGGAACAGGCGCTGGCCGGCGCCAGCGTGCTGCTGAACGTCTCCGCCTCCCCCTACCACCGGCAGAAGGGCGCTTTCCGGGAGAGGATGCTCGGCGTGCGGGCCTCGGACTACGGGTGCTACGTGGTGTTCTGCAACCTGGTCGGGGGGCAGGACGAGCTCGTCTTCGACGGGCACTCGGTGGTCTTCGATCCCGAGGGGAGGCTGGTGGCCCGGGCGAAGCCTTTCGAGGAGGATATGCTCGTCGTGGACCTCCACCCTTCCGAGTCCCTCATCCAGCGCCTCCACGACCCCCGCCCCCGCAAGGAAAACCCCGAACACGAACCGGAGATAGTTCGGGTTGCGAACCCGGGGAACCGTCCGGCCACGCGGGACGTGGGGGCGCGGGTCGAGCCCTACCCCTCCGAGGAGGGCGAGGTGCTCGAGGCGCTCGTGCTGGGCTTGCGCGACTACTTCCGCAAGAACGGGTTCTCGCGGGCTGTGCTCGGCCTCTCCGGTGGCATCGACTCCTCCCTGGCCGCGGCGGTCGCCGTGCGGGCACTTGGTCCCGAGAACGTCACCGGCGTCCTCATGCCGAGCCGCTACACCACCGAGCTCTCCAACACCGACGCGGCGGCGCTCGCCAAAAACCTCGGCATCGACACGCAGACCATCCCTATCGGGCCCGCCTTCGACGCCTACGGGGAGATGCTGGCGGGCGCGTTCAAGGGGCTGCCCGAGGACGTGACGGAGGAGAACCTGCAGAGCCGCATCAGGGGGAACATCCTGATGGCGCTCTCCAACAAGTTCGGCTGGATCGTGCTGTCCACGGGCAACAAGAGCGAGATGAGCGTCGGCTACTCGACCCTCTACGGCGACTCGGCCGGCGGCTTCGCCGTTATAAAGGACGTCCCCAAGAACCTCGTCTACCGGGTCTCGCGAGAGGTCAACAGGGTGGAGGGACGGGAGATGATCCCGGAGTCCGTCCTGGACAAAGAACCCTCCGCCGAGCTTCGCGAGGACCAGCGCGACACCGACTCCCTGCCGCCCTACGAGGTCCTCGACCCCATCCTCGAAGCCTACATCGAAGAAGACAAGGGCATAGCCGAGATAGTGGCCGCGGGCTTCGACGAGGACGACGTCCGGCGCATCGTGGGCCTCGTGGACCGGGCCGAATACAAGCGCCGCCAGGCCCCCATCGGCATAAAGGTCACGGGCCGCGCCTTCGGCCGCGACCGCCGTATGCCCATCACCAACCGCTTCTCCGAACGCAAAGGGTAGCGGAGCCGGACGCTTCCGCGGGCCGCTTCAGGCGGAGGCCTGCCGGACGCGGAACCTGAGTTGGACGGTGGTGCCGCGTCCGGGGGCGGAGATCACGTCGAAGTCCGCCCCGACCTCGCGGGCGCGCCCGCGCAGGTAGTCGAGGCCCATGCCGGGGGGAGGGTCGCCCGGGTCGAAGCCGCGGCCGTCGTCCCGCACGCGCACGATCAGCAGGTCGCCGACGCGTCGGGATTCGAGGCGCATGTTGTCGGCGTCCGAGTGCTTGGCGACGTTCCAGAAGGCTTCCACCGCGAACCTGTAGACGGCCGCTATCTCCATCGGCGAGAGCGTCTCCAGGGGGGCCTGGAGGTCTTCGTGGGTCTTTATCCCGAAGTACTCCTCGAACTTGACGAGACGGTGCCGGAGGTAGCTGCGGGGACGCAGGCCGCCCTCACCGTGCACCGAGGTTTGCAACTCCTCGTACGGGCGCGAGACCTGGAATTCCGTTTCGCGCGAGGCTCGGAGGGCGTTGGAGACCATCCGCATGGCCCCGTCGTGCTCGCCGCGGCGTCCAGCGTCCAGGGCCGCGCGGAGGGTGATGGAGATCCCGTGCACACCCTGCTTGACGGTGTCGTGCATCTCCGAGAGCACCCTGCCTCCCTCCAGCTTCCGGGCCATCGTCTCCCGCTCGTCGGAGAGCCGGCGGCTGGTGGCGGAGACGAGCGCGACGCGCAGGGCGAAGTACAGGAAGATCACGGCGGCGCCCGCCGCCGCGTAGGAGGGCAACGGGGGGTGCGTGGCCGCCCAGAGGAGCACCGCGGCCAGATGGACCGCCGGCGAGAGCGGCCCGAGCCAGAAGAGAAAGACCCGCCACGGCTCTATCCTCAGGTGCTCCCCCCCGGTTACAGGCGCGGCTTCCAGCGCGGCGAGGGCCACGCAGGCGAGGCCGAGGGCCCAGATCATGTCGGGCCAGCCGGCGTTCTGGTAGGTGCCCGCCGCCCGCGCCACGAGGTAGTACCCGTCCGCCACCGCGAACGCGAGGAAGCCCGCCGCAAGCGCCCCCGCGAACGGCGGCCTGCCGGCCGCGGAGAGAACCACCAGGCAGAGGAAGAGGAGCGCGGCGTCGAACAGGACCCACGAGAGGGTGGAAGATACCTCCCACCACCCGGCCGCCCCCGTCGCCGAGACCGCCGTTCCGAGAACGAAGTACCAGACCAGTATGCCGGTAGAGAGCACGATGCAGAGCGCGTCGAGGCCGGTTACCAGGGTGATCCTGCGCGTCGCCAGCTGCACCAGGAGGAGCATGGCACCCCCGAAGAACAGGTACGAGACGAGGTAAGCCGCGTGCGGGAGGGAGGCGCCCTGCATACCGAGGGGGGACTCCTGGAGCCCCGACCAGCCCAGATCGCCGGCAAAGTTGGCGACCACACCAGCGCCGAGCAGCCCCCAGAAGAGTCGCTGCCGGGCCTGCGCCCCCCTGATGGCCCGCGCGAGCGAGAAGAGAACGAAGACGGCCGCGCCGAGGTAGAGAACGTTCGCCACCAAATACCGCCCGTCGGAGCCGGCCGGGAGCGCCGCGAAGACGAGCGCGCCAACCAACCAGCACACGAAAATGGCGACGGGGACGACCCGAGTACCGCGCCCGCCGCGCGACTTCACTGCATCCGTAACCTGCGCCAACCGTCCTCCAGAAACCGGCCTGACCGCATCGTACCAAGCGGCACCTGACGGGGCTAGCCCCCCGGCGGCCGACGGATGCTACAGTTACGTCTTTTGGCGAAAAGGATTCGGGAGGTGCGTGTGGATTACAGGCGTCTGGGGGAGACGGGGCTCATGGTCTCCGAGCTGTGCCTCGGCTGCATGACGTTCGGCCGGGAGGCCGACGAGGAGGCATCCAAAAGGCTCGTCGCCCGCTTCCTGGAGGCCGGGGGCAACTTTATAGACACCGCCGACGTCTACACGAATGGGGTCTCCGAGGAGATCACCGGCAGGGCCCTGAAGGGCGTCCGCGACGACGTGGTCCTCGCCACGAAGGTCCGCTTCCCGATGGGCGAAGGTCCGAACGACGTCGGCCTCTCCCGCAAGCACGTGGTCAGGGGCTGCGAGGACAGCCTGAGACGCCTCGGCACGGACTACATAGACCTCTACCAGGTCCATACCTGATACCCATCGTGCTACCCGGCTGCACGTCACCGCCGTGCTCGGGGAGGAGTGGTCGGAGCCCAGGGTGGAGCTGGCGCTGGTCTAAGGCTAGACGAAGGCTTGCGGGTACTTTTCTCGTATCTCGTATAGGATGATCCGGGCCGATTCGATCATCGCGTTCC
>JALZNL010000313.1 GCA_030857715.1 Actinomycetota bacterium
GCCGAGTAGCGCCCGCCGATGTTCGGGTCGTTCAGGAACGTGGCCCGGAAGCCGTACTTCTCGGCGGTCTCCTCGAGCGCGCTGCCAGGGTCGGTGATGGCGATGAAGTGCGCGCTGGCGCCCTCCGCGCCAACAGCCTCGGCCACCCGGTCGTAGAAGTACTTGAAGAAGGAGAAGGTCTCGACCGTGCCGCCGGACTTGGTCGAGACGATGAACAGCGTGCGCGAGAGGTCCAGCCGCTCGGCGTGCTCCAGCACGGCGCCGGGGTCGGTGCTGTCGAGCACCGCCAGGTCGAGGTAGCCCTCCTTCACGCCGAAGGCGCGGCGAAAAACTTCCGGGGCCATGCTCGAGCCGCCCATCCCCAAGAGCAGGGCGTGGGTGTAGCCGTCGGCGCGCACCGCGTCCACCAGAGCTTTTATCTCCGGCAGCGCCTCCTGCATCGTCTCCGGGCTGTGGAGCCAGCCGAAACGGTTGCTGATCTCCGTTGGCTCGGGCTTCCAGACGGTGTGGTCGTGCTTCCAGATGCGCCCGAGCACCTTCTCGTCCCGTAGGTGGACTAGCGCCCCATCCACGGCGTCCGCGTAGTCCCCCAAACTCGCGGCGTCCTCTCGGTCTTCCCGACGCTCCTCCAGCAGCTTCTCACGCTTGTCGGCGATGCTCGTCATCAGCGACTCGAAGGACTCAGCAAAGGACGCCACGCCGTCGTCCTGCAGCTTCTGCGTAGTGGACTCCAGGTCCACGCCCGCTTCGGCCAGGCGCTCGAGGTGAGCATGGGCTTCTTCTATGCCGGGCTCCAGGGTCGGGGCGACGGTGGCGTGGTCGAGGAGGGCATGGAGGGTGGCCGGCGGCATCGTGTTGACCGTATCCGGTCCGATCAGGGCGTCCACGTATATGGTATCGGGGTGGAGCGGATTCTTGGCGCCGGTGCTGGCCCAAAGGGGACGCTGGACGCGGGCGCCCTGGCCGGCCAACTCCTCCCACCGCGCGCCGCTAAAGATCTCACGGAAGCGGGCGTAGGCCGCGCGGGCGTTGGCGATCGCGGCCTTGCCCTGAAGATCGGTGATGCCCTGCTCTTCCAGCTCCCGGTCCACGGCGCCGTCCACCCGGCTGACGAAGAACGAGGCGACCGAGGCGACACGACCGAGATTCCCACCCGAGGCGCCCAGCTCCGCGAGCCCGCTCAAGTAGGCCTCGGCCACGGCCTCGTAGTGGGCTATGGAGAAGAGCAGGGTGACGTTCACGTTTATGCCCTCGCCGATTAGGGTCGAGACCGCCGGGATGCCTTCGGGGGTGGCGGGGACCTTGATCATGATGTTGGGGCGTCCCAGCGCCGCGAAGAGCCTCCGGCCTTCGGCGATCGTCCCTTGAGTGTCGTGAGCCAGCGTGGGGCTAACCTCAAGGCTGACGTAGCCGTCCGCACCCCCGGTCACGTCGTAAAGAGGGCGCAGGAGGTCGGCGGTGCGCCCGATGTCCTCCAGCACGAGCGCCTCGTAGATCTCCTCCACCGACTTGCCCTCGTTTACCAGCCGCCGGAGGTCGGCGTCGTAGTCCGCGCTGCCCGCGATGGCCTTATCGAAGATCGTGGGGTTCGAGGTGACGCCGCGCACGCCGGCGTCGATGGCCCACTGCAACTCGCCCTGCGTGATGAACGACCGGCGGATGTAGTCGAGCCAGACGGCCTGGCCAAGGTCGGCGAGCTCGTGAGCCTTCGTTTTCGTCTTCTCTTTCTGCATCAGTTCCTCCTCTTGAGTTCGTGGTTACGATCAGGCCGGCCCTGTCGCCGCCGCGTCCGACGCGCGGACTAACACCTGGTTCCTCGCCGCCTCCACGACGCACTCGGGTGTGATCCCGAACTTTTCGTACAGCTCTTCGGCCGGCGCGCTCGCCCCGAAGCCGGTCATGCCGACGACGGCGCCGTCGAGGCCGACGTAGTGCTCCCAGCCCAGGGTGATGCCCGCCTCCACGGCCACGCGCGCCCTTATGGTCGAGGGCAGCACGCCCTCACGGTAATCTTCCGGCTGTTTGTCGAAGAGCTCCCAGCTGGGCAACGAGACGACCCGCACAGCGACGCCCTCGGCGGCGAGTTGCTTGCCCGCTTCCAAGGCCAGATGTGCCTCCGAGCCGGTGCCGAGCAGGATCACCTCGGGCACCGCGGCGCTCTCCCACAGCACGTAGCCGCCCCTCTGCAGCCCTTCCGCCGGTGGGTAGACGCTCCGGTCCAGCACGGGCAGCTTCTGGCGGCTGAGTACGAGGACCGTGGGGCCGGTGGTGTTCAGGAGGGCGGCGCGCCAGGACTCGGCGGCTTCGGTCGCGTCGGCGGGGCGGATGAGGGTGAGGTTGGGCACGGCGCGCAAGTTCATCAGGTGCTCGATGGGCTGGTGGGTGGGGCCGTCTTCGCCGAGGCCGATGCTGTCGTGGGTGAAGATGTAGATCACGCGGAGGCCCATCAGCGCGGCCAGGCGCATGGGCGGGCGCATGTAGTCGGCGAAGGTGAAAAAGGTGGCGGTGTAGGGGATAACGCCGCCGTGTAGCGCCATGCCGCCCGCGATCGCGCCCATCGCGTGCTCACGCACGCCGAAGTGCATGTTGTGCCCACAGTACTCACCCCAACCGAAGTCGCCGTAGCCGGTGATCGTCGTCTTGGTGCTGGGATCTAGGTCCGCCGATCCCCCGGTTAGCCCGTGCAGGTGCCCAACCAGGGCGTTTAGCGCCTCCCCCGAAGCGTTGCGGGTGGCCACGTCTGTGCCATTATTGGCGAACAGCCCGTCGAGTCCCGCGTCCCATCCAGCGAGGAGCTCGCCGCTCGTCTCAGCCCGGAAGCGCGCGGCTTCTTCCGGCTGCGCCCCCTCGTAGGCGCGCAGCCGCTCCTCCCAGCCGGCCTCGTACTCGCTGCCGCGCTCGAGTGCCCGGCGCGTGTGGGAGAGGACCTCGTCGGGCACATAGAAGGCGGGGTCTTCGGGCCAGCCCAGGGCCATCTTCGCGGCGCGTGCGCCCTCTTCGCCCAAGGGTTCGCCGTGCGCCTTCGAGGTCGCCTGCTGCGGGCTGCCGTAGCCGATCACCGTCTTGCAGACGATCAAGGACGGACGCTCGGCGTCGGCCCGCGCCTCGCGGATGGCCGCGTCCACGGCGTCGGCGTCGAAGCCGTCCACGGGTCCGATGACCTGCCAGCCGTAGTCCACGAAGAGGTGGGCGGCCTTCTCGCTGAAGCCCGGCTCGGTCGCGCTCGCCAGCTGGACGTCGTTGTCGTCGTAGAGGTAGACGAGCTTGCCGAGCTTGAGGGTACCGGCGAGGCTCGCGGCCTCGGCGGTCACGCCCTCCTGCAGGTCCCCGTCGGAGACGATGGCGTAAGTGTAATGGTCGACGATCTCGTGTCCGGGGCGATTGTAATGCTCGGCGAGGAAGCGCTCGGCGACCGCCATCCCCACTCCGTGGGCGAAGCCCTGCCCCAGAGGCCCGGTGGTCATCTCCACGCCGGGTGTGTGCCCGCGCTCAGGATGGCCAGGCGTCTTCGAGCCCCACCGGCGTAAGTTCTTCAACTCCTCCAGCGGCAGGTCGTAGCCGGTTACATGGAGCAACGAGTAGAGCATCGTCGAGGCGTGACCGGGCGAGAGAACGAAGCGGTCCCGGTCGGGCCACGCGGGGTTGGCCGGGTTGTGCTTAAGAAACCGGTCCCACAACACGTACGCCATCGTCGCCGCGCCCATCGGCGTTCCGGGGTGGCCGGAACCAGCCTTCTCGACCGCGTCCACGGCCAGAAAGCGCACAGCGTTCACACAATCCCGGTCAAGTAATGCGTTGTCAGTTTTCACAACTTCTCAACTTCCTTTCGTTGGCTGGCCGACGAGCTCATCCTCGTATGTTTCGAGCCCGCGGCGGGTCGCGCCCACGAGCGCGACCTTCGGGTTCAGGATCACGTACACCGGCACGCGGCCCAGCAACTCGGAGAAGCGGCCCTTGCGCCCGAACGCCTCCGCGAAGCGGCCGCGATCGAGGAAGGGCAGGATGCGCGGTGGGATCCCACCGCC
>JALZNL010000028.1 GCA_030857715.1 Actinomycetota bacterium
GGCGGCGACGGCCGGGGCCAACGACATCCTCAGGCCCCTCTCTTCGGCGGCGTCGAGGACCAGGCCGGCATCCTTGCGGGCGAGCTTCGCGGAGAAGCTCGTCGGGAAATCTTCTTCTATCATCATGGCGCCCTTTATCTGCGCGTAGGGGAGGCCGAGCGGGCCGCCTTCTATCGTCTCCAGGAACTTCTGCGGGTCCACGCCGGTCGCGCGGGCGAACGCGATGGTCTCCGCGAGCACGCCAAGGAGGCCCACGATCCAGTTGTTGACGACGAGCTTGAGCCGGCTGCCCTCCCCCGCCTCACCAAGCCACACCGTCTTGCTCCCGACGGCCTCGAAGACAGGTTCGCATTTGCTCCGCACATCATCCGGCCCAGAGGCCAGTACGACCAGCTGCCCCTGCTCGGCGGGCGCCTTCGTCCCGAGGACCGGCGCGTCCACGTAGGCGACACCGCTCTCGGCGGCGAGGCGGGCGAACTTCTCGTTGCCCCTCTCCCCCACCGTGCTCATCTGGAGCCACACGCCCCCATCCGCCAGCGCCGGCAGGACGCCGTCTCCCACGACGTCCTCTATAACGTCAGCATCGGAGAGCATGGTGAGCAAGAAGTCCGCGCCGGAGGCGGCCTCCGCGGGGTCTTCGACGACCGTCGCGCCGTCTCTGGCGAGCGGTTCCGCCTTCTCCGTCGAGCGGTTCCAGGCGCGGACTTCCGCGCCGGCTTGGATCAGGTTTCGCGCCATCGCGGCACCCATGATCCCGGTCCCGAGTAGAGCCACTTTCGCGTTCTCGACCATACGTCCTCCACGTCTCCGACACGGACGGGACTACCATACCCCACCGGCGCGGAAGCGGGGTGAGGCGCCCCACAGCCGGCGTCGGGGGCCGGCGTTAGAATGCGGGCATGGTGAAGTCCCCCGAGCCCGCGCTAGAAGCGAAGAACATCTACCGCCGCTACAAGAGCAGCGGTCGCGGCGTGGAGGACATCAGCTTCTCCGTGGCCCCTGGCGAGGTCTTCGGGCTGGTTGGTCCGAACGGCTCTGGCAAGAGTACCCTGCTGCGCGTCCTCTCCACGGCCATCGAGCCGGACGGCGGCACCTTCTTCGTGGCGGGCGCGGACGGGCTCAGGGAGAAGAGGCAGGTCCGGGCGCGGATGGGCCTGATGGTGGACCGCCCGACCCACTACGGCGACCTGACGGGGAGGGCCAACGCGTACTTCTTCGCGCGGGCCTACGGGGTCGGGGCGGCGAAGGCCGAGGCCGTGGTCTCCGAACTGCTGGACTTTTTCGACCTCGCCGAGTACGCGGACGACCGCGTGAAGACCTACTCCTACGGCATGGGCAAGAAGCTCGCGCTCGTGGAGGCCCTGGCGCACCGTCCGGAAGTATTGCTCCTCGACGAGCCTTCCCTCGGCCTGGACTACACCTCGCAGCTCGCGTTTCAGCGCAAGGTCCGCGAGCTCTCGGAAACTGGCGTGGCGGTCGTGCTGGCGAGCAACCAGGTGGACGAGGTCGAGTCTCTGTGCGACCGGGTGGCTTTCCTGTATCGGGGCAAGGTCATAGCGCAGGACACGCCGGAGGCCCTGGTCTCATCGGTGGAGGGCGTGCGGAGGATCTCGGCGACGTTGCGGAACCCGGTCGAGTACGGCCCCGTAGCGGCAGTGCCCGGCGTCGGGCGCGTCGTGCCTGAGGGCCGGAACCTCGTGGTGCATTGCGGGGAGCGGCCCGGCATCGTCGCGGACGTGGTGGCCGGCCTGGTCCGTTCCGGCGGAGACATTGTGAGCCTGTCGGTCGAGCGGCCCAATTTGGAGGACGTGTTCGTGAAGCTTACGGGGGAGGCGTTGCGGCGTGAGGATTAGCCCGCCGGACGCCTACTGGAAGAAGGACGTTGTGCTCTTCTTCGGCAAGAGGTTCGCGCTCGCCATAAAGATGCTGTACCCGCTCGCGATCATCGGCCCCGTCGCCGCCAGCGACATCCCGGCCCAGTACGCCGCAGCCGTCATAGGCATCGTCGCCGTCATGGCCGGGACCTTCGGCGCCGGCGAGAGCCTCACCTCTGACCTGAACGACGGCATCCTGGTCCGCGTCTCCTTGACGCCCCTCTCCCCCTACCGCATCGTCTTCGAGGTCCTAGCCGTCAACGTCTTGCTGGACTTCCTGCAACTGTTGCCCGCGCTCTTCGTCGTGTTCTTACTACATCCGGTACCCCTGGTATGGATCTTCGCCGCCTGCGTGGCGCTGTTTGCGACGCTCGTGGCGGCGAACTGCATCGGGATCTTTATAGCCAACTTCACCTCCTCCCCGGCGGACGTGTTGTTGTACGCAACGGCCATCCTGTTTCCCCTGATCTACGTCTCAGGCTTTTTCCGCAACCAGAACCCGGATGGCATCTTGCTCGCCCTGCGGTCCTTCGTCCCATTCGCCTACGCCAACGACGCGCTCAAGACCGTCTTCGGCCTGACGACGAGCACGGCCCCGCTGGAGGCAATCGTCTACCCGGTCGTTATCTGCGGGGTGATGGCCCTCGGCGTCTGTTTCACGGCGCCGCACCTGCTCCGCACCCGTTTCTAGGGTGGGGCCGCTCCTCCGGTGGAGATCCCCGCTCGTACGATCCAGTATACCCCGTCGGGTTGGGGACCCGTCAGGCGTACTCTTTGAGGCCGGCCTTGCAGCGTCGCTCCAGGTCCCGTTGCCCCCGCCACCGGGCGATGATACCGGGACGTTTGCCGAGCTCGGGCGACCCGCTGCGCCGGTTCACGAGGAGCCGGCCGTTCTCGAGCCTTCCCGTGGCGAGGAACGTGGTACGCGGGTCCATGTCCGGGGTGGCGAAGTCGTGGAGCAGCAGCGCAGCCGGGCTCTCCACCGGCGGGGGGGTGTGCCCGGAGAGCGGCCTGACCGAGACGCGGTCTGTGCCCAAGCCCGCAACCTGAACGGTATCTGCCGCGAGGTCGCCACCGCTCTCGTAGGCGAGGACCCCATGGTCCGGCGCGGCGCGGCGGGCGACAGGGCGCGGCCCCCCGGCCTCGACCACGCGGACGACCCAGCGCGGCAGGTACCACCAGTTCTCGCGCTGCAAGAGCGGGCTGTCGATGATCTGTCGCCCGGGCGGGTACTTGAGGAGTTCCTGGGTCAGGAGCGCGTCTCGAAACAGCTCCCCCTCCGGGTCCTGGAGAACCTCGACCTCCACCGCGACCGCCAGCGGGTTCCACCCGACGTAGGCGAGCCGCGAGTCGAAGAAGACGAGCGCGGTTCGCGCGGCGGTGGAGATCTCCCGCGCGGCGTCCGAGCGGGCGTAGGTGAGGGTGAAAGCGGGAGCACCGTCCAGCAGCAGGGGCGTCACGGGCGTGAGGCGGGGCACCCCGTCGGGGCCGCCGTAGGCGAACGCGGCGACGGCGGCGAGCTCCGTCGTGGTCGTCAGGGTCTGGGGGTCGTATCCGTCCATCAGGTCGCAATGATACTTCCTGACGGCGTCCGTGCGCCGCTTCGGGCAGAGTCGTATACTTCCGCGAAGGGAAAGCGAACGTGTTTACGTAGGAGGAGAGGGTATGCCAGCAATAGTCATCGCGGTTCTCGTGGCCGTGGCTTTCTTTCTCGGGTACAGGTTCTATTCCAAGTACCTGGCCGAGAAGGTCTATGCCCTGGACAAGTCCCGCCCGACGCCGGCACACGAGTTCGAGGACGGTGTCGACTACGTGCCGACCAACAAGCACGTATTGTTCGGGCACCACTTCACCTCCGTGGCAGGCGCCGCCCCGATAGTCGGGCCGGCCATCGCGGTGTTCTGGGGCTGGGTGCCCGCGTTGTGCTGGGTGGTACTCGGCACGATCTTCGCCGCCGGGGTCCACGACTTCGGGGCGCTGGTGGTTAGCATCCGAAACCGGGCCCAGAACCTCGGCACCCTCTCGGCGACGGTCATCAACGCGCGGGCGAGGACGCTGTTCCTACTCATAATCTTCTTCCTGCTGACGCTGGTCAACGCGGTCTTCGCCGTCGTCATCGCCATCCTCTTCGAGGCCTTCCCGGCCTCGGTCATCCCGATCTTCTTCGAGATACCGCTCGCCATCTTTATCGGCCAGTACATCTACCGGACCAGGTCTTCGGCGCTGGTTCCCTCGCTCATCGGCGTGGGCCTGCTGTACCTCTCCATCCTGCTGGGGCAGGTGTTCCCCATCGACCTGAGCCCGGTCGCCTCGGCCGTGGGGCTGGAGGTCCGGACGCTGTGGGTCATCATCCTGTTCGCCTACACCTTTATAGCGTCGCGTCTGCCGGTGTGGATGCTCCTGCAGCCGCGGGACTACATCAACTCGCACCAGCTCTTCATCGCGCTCGGCGTGATCTTCCTCGGCATCCTGGTCGGATTCGACCGGATCGTGGCCCCGGCCATAAACACGGACCTGCCCGCGGGCTCCCCGTACTGGTTCCCGTTCCTGTTCATAACCATCGCGTGCGGCGCGATCTCGGGCTTCCACAGCCTGGTCTCCTCGGGCACGACCTCCAAGCAGCTGGATAATGAGGAGGACGCCCGCTACGTTGGGTACTTCGGCGCCGTCGGCGAGGGGTCGCTGGCGCTCGGCGCCATCCTCGCCTGCACCGCAGGTCTCGGAACCTACGCCGCCTGGCAGGAGAAGTACGTGGACTTCGGAACGGCCTCGGAGGGGGCGGTGGGCAACTTCGTCGCCGGCGTCGGGCACTTCGCGAACAACCTGGGCATCCCGCTGGCGATAGCCACGACCTTCGCCGCGGTCGTGGTGGTCTCGTTCGCGGCCACCACGATGGACACCGGGGTCCGCCTCCAGCGCTACATCATCCAGGAGATCGCAGAAGTAGCGCGCATCAGGCCCCTGACCAGGAACATCACCATCGCGACGGGTATCGCCGTGCTGGTGCCGATGGGGCTGGCGCTCTATCCGAGCGACGCCGGCGGTGAGTCCGGGTTCGCCTTCGGTTACCTCTGGCGGCTCTTCGGCACGACCAACCAGCTCACCGCTGGGCTGGCGCTCGCGGTGGTGGCGGTCTGGGTCTTCACCAGGGGCCGCAACCCGCTCGCCCAGATCATCCCGCTGGTCTTCCTGTTGTCGATGACCGTGTGGGCGCTGTTCATCCAGATCGGCGAGTTCTACGCGAGGGGAGACTGGCTCCTCACCATCGTCGACGCCCTCATTTTCGTGCTGGCCCTGTGGCTGATCGTGGAGGCCATAGGCGCCTTCCGGCGGGCGAGGGAACACCGCGCGACGGGACGCACCGCCGGGGAGGGATGATGCTGCACAGGATAATTCTGGTCCGCGAGTGGGACACGCAGGTGGCGGCCTCAGGCTGCTGCGGACGGCTCGGCGGCGAGAACTCGGAGCTCGGCGAGAAGGAGACGTTCGCGGCGAACCGCTGCGAGATGGAGGCGATGGGCGAGGTGTACCGGGCGCTCAAGGCCGAGCTCTTCGACGAGGACGCCGAGATCACGGTCGTAGACCCACGCAATATGGTCTGGCTGATCCCGAGCCTCCTGAAGGACGCCCGCAAGAGGGGCTTCGGGATAGCGGAGACGTGGTCCCACCTCAGGCGAGGCGTCTCCTATACTGCCATAGTCGTGGACGGCAAGACGCTCTTCTCCGGCCGTATCCCCCCGGTCGAGGACGCCGTGAGGGCGGTCAGGGAGGAGATCTCCAGCGCCGAGTCCGAGATGGCGGCGGTCTAGGGACGTGTCTCCGGGCTGGCGCGAGATCTACGAACGTATAGAGGAGCTCCACGACGAGTACTTCGTCGGCCGGTGGCGCTCGGGCCTGCAGCGCGAGGCGGGCCGCCAGCAGGACGCCCTGATGGCGATGCTCTTTCTCGAAGCCCTGGGCATCCCGAACCCCACGAGCTACTATTCCCTGGAGCTCTACCCGGAGTTCGTCGAGGAGTTCCACCGCTGGCACCAGAGGATGGGGATGAACCAGTTCCCCGAGCCCGGCGTCTGCTGTTGACCCCAGGAGGAGACGGTCTTCGCCGCCTCGCGTTCTTCGGCGGCAAGGGCGGTGTCGGCAAGACGACGCTCGCCGCCGCATTCGCCACCCTGCTCGCCGAACGCGGGGAGAAGACGCTCCTCGTCTCGACCGATCCGGCCCACTCCACGAGCGACGTGCTCGGCGCGAAGCTCTCCGGAGACCCTACAGGGCTGGAGGAGAACCTGTGGGCCGTGGAGATCGACGCGGCGGCCGACGCCGCGGCCTACGTCGAGCGCGTAAAAGAGGACGCGAAAGGCTCGGTCAGCCCCGAGGTGCTGCCGGCCGTCCGCCAGCACCTGGAGCTGGCGAAGTCCAGCCCGGGCACGGAGGAGTCCGCGCTCTTCGACCGTTTCGTTGACCTCATCGCCCTGTGCCCGGAACAGTACGACCGCATCGTCTTCGACACCGCGCCGACCGGCCACACGCTCAGGCTCCTGACGTTGCCTGCGTTGCTCACGGCCTGGGTCGAAGGGATGGTCCGCCAGCGGGAGAAGGTCGCCGGGATGGAGCGGATGCTCAGGAACCTCGCCGGCAAGGAAGGCTCCGACGATGACCCCATCCTGAACCGCCTGCGCGGACGGCGCGACAGGTTCCACCACGCCCGCCACCGGCTCCTGGAAGACACGAAGTTCTACCTCGTCCTGATCCCGGAGCGCCTACCCATAGAAGAGACCGCCCGCGCCCTCGAGACCCTGAAGCAGGCCGAGGTCCACGTCGGAGCCCTGATCGTGAACCGCGTCCTCCCCCAGAGTGCCGACGGGGAGTTCATGCGCGCCCGTCTGGAGCAACAATCAGAGTACCTGGAAGAGATAGGGCGGCGCTTCGGGCGGCGGGGGATCGTGCGCGTCGAGCAGGACGCCCGCGACATCACCCACCGGGGGCAACTGGAACCCCTCGCCCGCCAGCTCGACGCCGCCGGCCTCGGCTGAGCTACCGCAACGGCCCCGGGAGGGAGCCGACGGCCAAACTACTGCTCCCTCTCTCCCAGCTCTTTGTCCAGCATCAGCAGCGCGGCCGTGTCTTCGCCGGCCATGCGGAGACGTTCGACTATCTCGGTGGCGGACTTCTCTTCTTCGACCTGTTCGGAGACGAACCAGTTGAGGAGCACCTGGGCGGGGTAGTCGCTCTCGGACACGGCCATGTCGTAGAGGTCGTGGATGTGGGAGGTTACGCGCTTCTCGTGTTCCAGGGCCTGTTCGAAGGTGTCGAGGGGCGAGCGGAAGTCGTGGGTGGGCTCTTCTATGGCCCGCAGGCGGACGGGTTCGCCGCGGTCGAGCAGGAAGTCGAAAAACTTGAGGGCGTGCGTCTGCTCTTCTGCGGCCTGCGCCCGCATCCAACGGGCGAACCCGGGGAGGTTCGCCGCCTCGAGGGAGCCAGCCATCAAGAGGTAAAGGTAGGCGGCGGAGAACTCGTGCCGGATCTGCTCCTCCATGGCTTCCCTCACCGCGTCCTTCATCGGCGTCTGCGCAACCTCGCTCACGGCGATCCTCCCTTGTATTGATACAGAATTAACTTCTATCATAAGGTCGCCATGCACCGTTCGCAAGCTCCGGTGGATGGCGTCGAACCGTCCGCCGCCGGCCCGACGAGGAATGGCCGGGCGGTCGACGGTGGCCGGCACGTGGTGTGACCGCGACGCTTATCGTCCCGTCTACGGGTTCGGCGGGCCAGGTTTCTCCTCGATGGTTCGGGGGACCACAGGTACGGCGAAGACGAGGCGAGATACATCGCCAGCGACTCTTCTCGAGTCAACCGAGAGTAGCGCTTGGCACCCACGCCTTTCAGGCGCTCGGAGACCTCGAAATCTTCGAAGTCCTTATCGTCGCCCCCGAAGTCGAGGATCACGTCCCCGTCCATAAGGTGGTCAGTCCCCTTCTCCGGCCGTCACAGTTACCTTATCTCGGCCTCGTCCGGGCTCAGCTTCCCACCATCATGGGAGTGATGGAGACCGTAGGGGATGCACATCGGAACGCCGGTTCGTGGGTCGGGCACGATGTCCGCCTCGACCCCGAAGACCTCCCTCAAGAGGTCCGGGGTCACCACCTCTTCGGGCGGGCCGGCGTCGAAGATTCGGCCCCTGGAGAGCGCGATCACCTGGTGCGAGTAACGCGCGGCGTTGTTGAGATCGTGCAACACCATCAGGATCGTGCGTCCCTCGTCGCGGTTGAGCCGGTACAGGAGCTGTAGGACTTCGAGCTGGTGGGCCATGTCCAGGAAGGTCGTGGGCTCGTCGAGGAGCAGGGTTCCGGTCTCCTGCGCCAGGACCATCGAGATCCAGGCCCGCTGCCGCTGGCCGCCCGAGAGGGTGTCCAGCGGCCTATCGGCGAACTCCAGGATGCTGGTGGTCTCCAGGGCCTTCTCGACGGCGCGTTCGTCCTCTTTGGACCACTGCCGCAGCCAGCCCTGGTGCGGGTAGCGCCCCTGGGCCGCCAACTCCCGGACGGTGAGGCTCTCGGGGGCGGCGGGGTTCTGGGGCAGGATGCCGAGGCGCCTGGCGACCTCGCGGGTGGGAAGGTTCGAGATGGCGTCGCCGTCCAGGTAGATCGCGCCGCCGCGGGGCTTCATGAGACGGGCGAGGGACCGGAGCAGCGTGGACTTGCCGCAGCCGTTGGGGCCAACGACAGAGGTGATCTTACCCTCCGGCACCTCCACGGTAAGCCCGTCTATGACGACGGTCTCGTCGTAGCCGAGCCTGACTTTCTCGGTTTGCAGCTTGCTCAACGGCTCCTGACCTCCGACGCTTCGCCTGTTCTCTCCGCCCGGGTGGCGCGGGGGCAGGTGAGGCAGGCATCCCGCCCGAGCCTGTAGTAGAGGCAGCAGGCGTTACGCACCCGGCTCGTTTCGCGACGTCCGTCGCGCTCCACCACGAAATAGTTGGTCGTCCCCGAGAGCGGGGACGGGCCGGTGAGCACCTCCTCCGCGAGGCCGACGGCCTCCCCCTCCCGTCCGAGGCCCTGGCCCACGATCAGGAACGCGTCGGCGACCGCGTCCACGGCCATCTGCCGGAGGGCGCTTGACCCCCGGCGCGTACGCGGGCGCAGCGCGGCGAGCAAGCCCGGTAAAAGGGACCTGGCGAACCTCTCCCCCAGGTAGCGCGACAGGTCCTTTTCCGAAGGCAGAACCAGCGCGCTGGGGTGCCAGGCGCCAGGATCGTCCGGCAGGGCGGCGAACGCGCCGTCTACGGCCAGGTCCACCGCAAAGCCGCGCCCGTCGAAGCGCAGCGCCACGCTCCCCGGTCCGAGATCCGGAACCCGGCGTTCGAGGAGGAAAGAGACGACGGCCGGTGCGAGGACGCGCCAGAGATAGCTCTTCAGGAAGAGGCTCCCGGTCACCTGCGGGATGTCCGTTCCGTACTCCCGGCCGAGGCGCCGCAACAGGTCGTCGAGGAGCGGCCCGTCGGAGTAGAGTTTCGCGGCCGTGGACCATCCCGGGCCAGCGGGGGATTCAGCATGGCCGAAGAGCCGGATGTCTCCCCACGACCCTGCGCCCGCGACGCGCTCCAGCGTCGCCGCCAGCGGCGTTCTTTCCATCTTGGCGTCCCAGGGATTCACCGAAACCCCTTTACCCTTCCGCGCCTTCGACGGCCGCGGCGAGCCTGGGTACCGTGAGGTCGAGCGCGAAGGGGAGGCTGAGCGGGCTGCTGTAACCGAGTGCGCCAGCGAAATCGGTGCTGAAGTCGCCGAAGTAGATGACCCGCCCCTCGCGGACCGCATCGAGACTCTGGAGAAGTTCGTCGGCCTCGAGGGCCTCGCGGTCGGTACCGACGAAGACGAGCACGTCTTGGTCGAGGAGGTCGATCCGCTCGCGGCTAATGGGTCCGGTCTTGTCAGGCAACTCGAAGCCAAGCGAGGTAAAGAGTCGCGTGCGGAGGTCCTCCGGCGTGAGGAGGAAGAACTCCCCCTCGGTGGCAAATGTAACCGCCGCCGTCCTCCCTTCGAACTCGGGGTGCTGACCACGCGCCTCGGCGAACCGCGCCTCGACGTCGGCAACCAGCTTGTCCGCCCGCTCTTCCCGGCCTAACGCGCGGCCGGTGATCCGCGTCTGCTCCTGCCAGGGAGTGCCGCCGTCCTCGTACTCCGCCGGCTGCGCGACGGTCGGCGCAATCCGGGAGAGCAGATCGTAGCCGTCCTGATCCATAAAAGAGTAGATACCGAGGATGAGGTCCGGCTCCAACGCCGCGACCGCCTCGAAGTTGACCTCCTCGCCTCCCACGAGCTTCGGCTCGGCGCCGTCGAACTCCTCCTGCGCCCACGGCCTCGCGTCCTCCTCAAACGGGCCGATGAAGTCGCGTACCCCGACGGGCATAACCCCGAGCGCGAGCACAAAGTCAGCCTCGTTGTAGCCGACGGCCACCACGCGCTCCGGGTTCTCCGGCACCTCGGTTGAACCGAACTTGTGCTCGATGGCCCGCTTCCCACCGGAAGCCTCGTCGCCGTTTCCGTCTTGCTTGCCGCATCCGGCGAGAAGCAGTGCCGCCGCGCCCCCGATCAAGAAGCCGCGGCGGGTGAGGTCGTTCTCTATCTCGGGTATCAGCAGTCCCGACGGGACCTCAAGCTCGGTCCAGGGACGTTCGATGGTCGTGGTCATCGCTTCTACCTCCGCTCCGAGATCATTCCTTGGCTTTCGTGTCGGGGTTCACGGCGGCGGCCAGCATCGGCACTATTCCGTCGAGCGCGAAGGGCAGGCTGAGAACAGTATTCCAGCCGAATGCGTCTTCGATGTCGTCCTCCAGGAAGATGGCGCGCTCATCCCGCATCGCGTCGAGCTGCCTTACGAGCGGCTCTTCTTCGAGTCCGTCGCGCCCCCCTTCGGTGAACGAGAGTTGGTCCCAGACGAGGACATCGGCCTCGAGAAGATCCACACGCTCCGCGCTCAGGTCGGCGTAGAACGAGTCGCCGGCGAGCTCGTCGAACTTCTCAGGGATAACGAACCCGAGCGAGGTGAAGAAACGCGCCCGAGGGTCCTCGGAGGCGAATACGCCGAAGGTGCCCCCGGAGTACGTGGCGACGGCGAGGCTCTTCCCTTCAAACTCGGGGTACTCCTTGCGGACGGCCTCGAACTGCCCCTCGACCCCGGAGACGAGCTCCTCGGCTCGGTCCTCGCGCCCGAGCGTCTTGCCAAGCATCATGGTCGTCTCCTGCCACGGCATGCCGTAATCTATGTACTCGCCGGACTGGGCCACCGTCGGGGCGATCTCCGATAGCGTCCCATAGTCGTCCTCCGTCATCCCCGAATACAACCCGACGATGATGTCCGGCTCCAAAGCGGCGATCCGCTCGAAGTTCAGCCCCTCCGGCATGTTGAGGATCTCGGGGTCCGCGTCGCCAGCCTCATCCTCGGCCCAGGGAAAGATCACATCAGACTTGTCGCCGTACCAGTAGCGCACCGCGATGGGCGTGACCCCGAGGGCGAAGATGAAGTCGTGTTCCTGGTAGCCGATGGAGAGCACGCGCTCCGGTCTCCCGCTGATCTCCGTGCTGCCATACTTGTGCTTGATGGTGCGCGTTCTACCGCGGACGCTCCCACCGTCCGCGGCTCCACTGCCGCAACCGCCGAGAACCAGCAGGCTTCCCGCCCCGAGCAGGAACTCCCTGCGAGTCGGTCGGATGGACCTGGATCTCCGTGTCTTCTGTGTGATCATTCCTCTCCGTCCTCTCTGTTTCACGTCTTACGGGTCCTGTAGAGCAGGTACAGGAAGAACGGCGCCCCCACGACGGCGGTTACGATCCCGCACGGTATCTCCACGGGCGCGAAGAGCGTCCTCCCGACGAGGTCGGCGAGCACGACCGTGGCTCCGCCGGTCATCGCCGAGACAGGCAGCAAGCCGCCGTGGGCGGGGCCGACGAGCTTCCTCGCGATGTGCGGGGCCATGAGGCCGACGAAGCCGATGGTGCCCGCGGTCGCCACGGCCGAGGCCGCGAGCGCGACGCTGGCGAGGACCAGCAGGCCCCGTTCCAACTCCACGCGGGCGCCGAGGCCCGTCGCCACCTCGTCCCCGAGGCCGAGCGCGTTCAGGTGCCTGAAGCGCAGCAGGGCTAGGAGCATAAATACGGCCAGCCAGGGCAGGAGCGTGAGGACCTGCTC
>JALZNL010000314.1 GCA_030857715.1 Actinomycetota bacterium
GGTCTTGCCGTCGGCGGGGGAGCCAGGCGAGACGGTGAGCTTGAGCACGATCTCGTCTGACTCGCCAAGGGCGGCCGAGAGGACGGGGTGGACCTCCTCGCCCTTCTCGACGATCCAGACCATCTCCATCGCGCAGTCGGCGATGGTCTCAGACGCCGTCGCCAGGTGCAGCACGCCGCGCAACCGCGAGGAGTCCTCGATGTGGCGGGCCGCCAGGAGCACCCAGCGCTCCAGCCGGTAGCGCATCTCGTCCATCTCGTTTTCGATGGCTACGACCTCCCGGGCGAGGCCTGCGTCGTAGTAGAGGAGGGCTGAGTAGGCGAGCCCTACGGCGACCTCCGAGAGGTTCTTCATCTCTATGAGGATGTCCACGGCCCGCTCCAGCTCCGTCAATTCGCCGGCCGGCTCGGCGGTCTGGACCGGAAACGGCGCGGCGCCGGCCATCTCCCTGACCTCCGCAACGCCCTCGGGGGGGCCCTGCATGAAGAGCACGTCGCCGGCCCGGAGCACGTCTTCGGGCTCGGGGTCGAAGTTCCACTCGTCGTCCGAGCGGACGGCGATGGGGCGCATGCCCGTCTCCGTCGGGAGGTCCGCGTCTTCGAGGCTCCGGCCGTCGAGCGTGCTCTCGGCGTGGATGCGGACCCGCGATGGCGTCTCCTCGGCGCCGGGGATGTCCTGCAAAAGCTCCCTCGGGATGCCGAGGCGTTTCACGACTATCTTGGCGATGTCGTTGGCGGCGTTGCCGATTTTCTCTATGTCCTGGACGACCTGGAGGATGCCGGCCATCTGCTCTGCGTCCGCCGGGCTGCGGGCGGCGAGGATGGCTAAAGTGCGCATGTCGAAGACGAGGTCGTTGAGGCGATCTTCGAGGCGGAAGACCTCCTCTGAGATGTCCTCGGAGTTGTAGAAGAGGGCGGCGTAGGCCAGGTCCACCATGAGCTCCGAGGTGTCCTTCGCCTCGCGGAGCATGTCTTTGAGGTTTCTCGGTCTTCCGTCGCGCATGTCCCTACCCCGTAAGATCGAAGATGTTCAACGCAATTATAAGGCTCATGAAACCAAGCAAGTCCACCGCCGCCGTGATGATCGGGATGCCGTAGGTGTCAGGATCGAGTCCGAAGCGGTAGCTCACGGTCGAGCCGTAGTAAGCCGCGAGCACGGCCGCCGTCGTCGCCATAAGCCCCGCCAGCGCGCTGACGCCGAGCATGGTCAGGAACCCCGGGCTGAGCTGCCCCGCCCCGAGCCCGAACGTTGCGAGTGCCTCGGGGCTCAACTGCCCGAGGCCCACGGCCAGCCAGTGGGACGCCCCGCCGATAAACAGGTAGACGCCGACGGCGAAGATGTACGTGAGCGTGAAGTCCCGGAACGCGCGGGGCTCGGGGATGCCCCGCGGCGCGAGGAGGCCCAGGTGGACCTTGGAGGAGAGCCGGCTCGAGAGGATGCCGCCGAGAGCCCCGCCCTCCTGCAAGAACGCGGGCAGCAGGATGAACAGGGCGGGCAGAGTAACGAAGATCTCCTTCCGGTCTTCCAGGGCGAGGCCGACCAGGGTCATCACGGTCCCCGTCAGCGCGAGTATCGGAAAGCTCTCGGCGAGGATGCGTCTGAGGTTCGCCGCCCCGAGGCGAAAGGCGATCCCGACGACGACCAGCGTCACCACGACGAGGACTGCGGCCAGGGCGTCCGAGAAGATCGGGATGCCTATAAGGTACGTCGTGAAGACCAGCGCCGGGAGCGTCAGGATGTCGCCGGCGGCGGTGAGCATGGGGGCGGCTATGTTGTCCATGTCCCACCCGCGGGAGACCGAGAGGCGGGCGACGAGCACGGTTATGCCCAGCAAGAGCACCCCGGCGAGAATTCCTCCCACGGTCGAGATCACGACGTAGTCGAGCACGCCGAGCTCTGTCGGCACCCCGAGCAGCCCGCACAGAAAGCGCGCCAGAAACGCCAGAAAGACCCCCGAGACGAGCGAGAGCACGGCGGCGGCCTGCACGTTCTCGGCGAGCACGCCGCGCCTGAGGTTCAATTCGAAGAGGCCGGTCTGGATCGAGGTAGAGAGGCGGCTGCCCATCGCACCGAAGATGGCCCCCCGCATCCCGATCGCCGCCGGTATGAGCACGGCGAGCCCTACCAGCTCGTCTAGAGTCCCCGAGATGCCCGCGAGCACGAGCCCGGCGACGAGCTCCCCGACCGACGAGAGAAACAGCGCCGCGAACCCCTGCCGCAGCGGCTCCTTCTCCTCCGTCAGGTAGCCATAGACCTTTCGGCGCAGGCGCGGCCGGTTGCGCAGCCGCTCGCGCACCTCGTCCCTCCGTCTCGTTCTCTTCTCCGCCTCCGGCACGGGGATGGTATAGACGTTGCCGCCCGCGTTGTAAAGCGCTCCGGCCCCACCGGGGTTAGAAGATCTCCGCCGCTCCGCGCCAGGAAGAGACGGGAGAACGTCATCCAATCCTGACGCGGCTTGCGTATACGGATTGTCTGAGCCTGTGATCGAGGTTTGGTAAGAGCCCGTGAGGATTGGCCCATTACGCGATCTGAGCCTGCGATCGAGCAGGAAAACGCAGAGGCAGGAGGACCCGCGACCATCGAACGTGAGCTTGACGTCGAGGAACGGACGAATAATGGTTCCTTGCACTGTCTTAGAGGGTAAAGTGTGATCCCATGCAGAGCAATTCTTTGATCGACGGCCGGTACACGCTTGGCGAGCTTCTGGGCTCGGGGGGCATGGGACGTGTTTACCGGGCCTACGACGAACGTCTGAAGCGCGAGGTCGCGTTGAAGGTTCTGGCGGAGCACTACGCGCAGACGGCGGAGTTCGTGGAGCGGTTCGAGCGCGAGGTCAGGAACGTGGCCTCCCTGGACCACCCGAACATAATTCGGGTCTTCGATTCGGGAGAAGACGAGGACGGCTCGCCGTACATGGCGATGGAGCTCGCCTCGGGCGGGACCCTGAAGGACAGGATCCGGTCTACGGGCCCGCTACCGCCGCGCGAGGCCGCCAGGGTCGCCCTCCAGGTTGCCGAGGCCCTCGGGGCGGCCCACGAGGCCGGAATCGTCCACCGCGACGTAAAGCCGGAGAACGTGCTCCTCACCGAAGCCGGCGACGTAAAGGTCGGGGATTTCGGGATCGCGCGCGCAACGGAGGCCACGGCCATGACCCACACGAGCATGATCCTGGGCACGGCGCCCTACCTCTCGCCGGAGCAGGCCAGGGGCGAGCCCGTGGGGCCTTCCAGCGACCTCTACTCCCTGGGGGTGGTCCTCTACGAGTCCCTCACCGGGCTTACACCTTTCGGCACCGGAGAGCACCTCAACCCGCTGGCGATCGCGATGAAGCACTGCAACGAGCCCGCGCCCTCGCCCCGGGCGGAGAACCGCGGGGTGCCGGAGGCGCTAGAGCTGATCACGTTGACCCTGATGCGCAAGCGGCCGGAGGATCGCCACCCCGATGCGGCCGCCCTGGCCGCAGACCTCGCCGCCTTTCTGGAGGGCCGGAGGCTCTCCTCAGCGGCGGCCCTGCGGGTGGCCTCCTCGCCGGAGGGCTCCCGAACGAGCGTTCTCCGACGCGCCCCGGTCCCCGCGGCCCCGCCCCGCCGCCGCAAGGTCTTACCGCTGATGGCCCTCGCGCTGGCCGTGGTCCTCGCGCTCTTCGCCTCCTCGCCAGCCCAGGTGCAGAGGCCCGTAGCCTTCATGGAACGCACCATTGCTCCCGATGCCCCGGCCCTCGACCGGGCAGTAAGACCGGCGTTGGAAGGACACCCGGGCGCGCCGGGGGTGCCCGAAGAAGAGAGGGCCGAGGCCCCACGCAACGAGGCCCCGAAAGAGGATCCCGCGCCACAGCCGCCCGCCGAACCCAAAGAAGCCCCCGCGCCGGCTGCGTTCGCCCCACCGTCGACCTCCGATGCCGGGACGGGGAGCGCCTCCGCGAGCGCCTCGGCGGCCTCGTCTCCGGCCCCCGTTTCGTCTGCGTCACCGGAGGCGTCGAGCGTCCCCGCGGTCGAAGAGGCCCCGCAGCAGGAGCCAGAGC
>JALZNL010000315.1 GCA_030857715.1 Actinomycetota bacterium
ACCACCGTGCGGGCGGCGAGGAGGGGCACCGTCCAGACGAGGGACCAGGAAGACTTCGTGCGCCGCTTCGAGGAGGCCCTTCGAGGGCGAGAAGGCGAGAACCCATGAACGCCGAAGACTTGCAGGCGCTCACACCGAAAGAAGACAGGCGCGCCGGGTCGATCCTCGGCCTCGCCGTCGGCGACGCCCTCGGCGCCACCCACGAGTTCTGCTCCCCGCGGGAGGTCCCGCAAGGGACGCTCGAGATGGTCGGCGGCGGGTGGCTCGGCCTAGAGCCCGGCGAGACCACCGACGACACCGCCCTGACCAAGGCCGTGCTTGCGGGCTACGGGGACGGCCCGCTCGACCTGAGGAGGGTGCGGGACGAGATGCGCTCCTGGCAGGACACTAAGCCCAAGGACATCGGCAACCAGACCCGCAAGGCCCTCGACTACCTGAGGGGCCACCCGGACGCTCTCTCACTGCCCGAGGACCCGGACGCCCAGGGAAATGGCGCCGTGATGCGCGCCGCGGCGCACGGGGTGAAGGCAACAAACGCCGGGGAAGCGGCAGATAACACGTGGACGGAGGCCGCGCTCACGCATCCCTCCTGGGAGGCCCGGGCCTCGGGCGCGCTCGTCGCGGCCCTCGTGGCCAACCTGATCAACGAGCTCCGGCCCGAGAAAGCCCTCGACGCCTCGTACGCGCTCGTCGAGATCAGGGACGAACCCGGCAAGCGGGTCCGAGAGACGCTGCGCCCGCTGGAGGGCTACGAGCACGACCCGGGCGGCTGGACCGTCTACACCACGCGCCTTGCCCTGCTGGGCCTGCTCGACGCCAAGAGCTTTCGTCCGGGACTCGAGGGCGTGATACGCCTTGGGGGGGACGCCGACACCAACGGCGCGGTCGCCGGGGCGCTCCTAGGTGCCCGCTTCGGCGTAGGCGGTATCCCTTCCGAGTGGCTGCGTGGCGAAAGAGGAAGGGACGATCTGCTACGCCTGCTTTAGGCTTCCCCGCCTCGAGATCACCTCACATTCTTTCCGCCGCACTTAAGGGAGGGGGTTGCGGCGGAAACGATTTCTTGAGGTTAGCCGTTCCTAAGGGCGAGAGGCTTGGTCCCGTACGCGCTCGAGGGCCCGTGGTGCGTCTCTGCGGCGATGCCTTCCCTACCACCCGCGCGCTCCCGTAGCATCCTCCTCAGCGCCTCGGCCAGCGCGACGAGCTCGCCGATGGCGAAGTACGCCTCCTGCTCGCGGGCGCACGGCCCGCAGAAAGCCACACCCCGGATCTCCATGACCGCTCGACGGGGGCAGGGGCTCTCCGTCATGCTTCGCACCTGGCACTGTGCCGGTATCTTCGCCTCAGTCAAGAAGGCCCCCTTCCTATGAGATAGCAGCACGTTGGTCCCCCGTTCGAAAGCTCCTAGACGGCCTGCTTCAGGGCGTTGCCCGCGCTGAAGGCCGGGACCCTGGAGGCCGCGATCTTCATCTTCTCGCCGGTCTGGGGGTTGCGGCCCTCCCTGGCCTTGCGCTCCTTGACGGAGAACTTCCCGAAGCCCGTGATCCTGACCTCGTCTCCGCCCTTGAGCGCCTCGGTCACGACCCGCTCGAAGGCCCCGAAGTGACTCTGGGCCTCGCCAGTGGGCACACCCGCCTCCTCGGCGATCCTCTCGATGAGCTCAGTCTTGTTCATGGGCGTTCCTTTCTGCCGCCGACTTTTGGCTCCGCGGCGGCCCTGTTTGCGTTTCTTGCCCCCTGTTTGTACGGGAGGAGGTGGTGCTTCCCACCCCCGCGTTGTCGGCGAGTTCGGCGGAACGGACCCCGTGGTGGTGCGCCGCGGGACGTACACCACATTTGGCACAAGCGCTTCGGGAGCGGCTACGAACGGGGGGATTCTGCGCCCCAAACCCCCGAGGCCGGGGCTATCCACCCAACAGTACGGAAGACGTTTCTTCCAAAGTTCGCAAAAGGGGAAGCGAATCGTCCCTTACGCGTCTACCTCTCGCTTTGACTCCTTTGCGGGCAGGTTACCTGATGCGACGTTCGGTCCGGTCGTCGACCTCGATCTCCTCGCGGCGGACGTCCTCCTCGACCGTCTCGGTTTCCTCCACGACATCCTTGCGAATGCGGATCTCCTCCTTGACTACGGGGCGCTTCTCCACCACGGCCTCCTCCTCGACCACCGGCACGGAGACCTCGTCCTCGCCGATCCGGGCCTCGGTCGTCTCGCCTTCTACAGGCACCCGCTCAACCGAAACCTCCTCGCGGCGGGTCGGGACCTCTATCCTCTCGCGGTCGGTGCGCACGCTCTTGCGGACGTTGACGCTGCCGGCCTCGCGCTCGCGGGTGCCGACCCTGAGCTCCTCCTCGGAGCGACGCACCCTCAGCTCGTCCTCGTCTTCGAGGTCGCTGCCGGGCTGGCTCACGCCCTCCACGTTGCGATCGTGCTCTTTGAACTCGCCGCTCTCGGTGTCGCCCACCCTTATTCCGGAACTGGCTGCGCCGGAGCCCTCGCGCTCCCTCTCCGTCTGCCCTTCGGCGAGCAGAGCGTCGTGGCCGCTCCTGTCCTCGGTGCCCGGCAATCTCGGGAGCCCGTAGTGCTTGCGGATCCGCTCCTCGAACTCGGGTGTCACCTCATCTTCGTCACCGAAGGTGGGACCTCCCTCCACCACGCTCTTCGGCCGCGAAACCACCATGCGCCGCTCGTTCTCTGCGGGGATGACCTCGGCTGGGATGAGCACGGCCCTGCCGTCCGGAAGGCCGATCTCGACCCCGATGTACTCTGGCCGGTCGTCCTCGTCGAGGAACAGGTGGTCTACCTTGCCGAGCCGCTCGCCGTCCTGATCGTAGACTTCGTAGTTCGCGTACCCTTCCCCGACCATCTCGAAATGGTCGTCGTCACGCTCAATGTCGGCCACGCCGCGCACCTCCTGCGCATCGTCGGTCCTTCCCTCCAACGTTCCGCTGCCCCTGGCGCTGTCGGTCGCCGCTTTTCTGGATCTACCCGCCGACCGGTCCGCGCCCCCGGAGGCCGGGCCGCTAACCGCGCCCGCCGCTCTGGTTGTCTCGCCAGCTTCTTGCGCTGTTTGCCCGGCGGTGTCCCACGCTCCATGCGCCGCCTGTTCGACCCGATCGGCCGCCCGTTGCTCTCCGGCGGTCCCACCTCTTGCCGGCCCGGAGGGGCCCTTCACGTCGTTGACGGTGATCTGTCCCTGCGCTCCGGAGCCCTCGACCTGTGAGAGGTCCACGCCCACCTCCTGAGCCTTCCGCCTCGCGGCGTCCGTGGCATCGGGTTCCTGCCCGCCGCCACCTTGCTGCTGGCCGCCACCTTGCTTTGCCGCCTGATCGTCCCGCCGTGTGGCCTGTCCTGCGGTGTCTCGGGCCTGTCGAACGGCTCCGCCCGTGGCTCCGCCCGCGGCGCCTCGTGCCTGGCCGGCCGCCTGCCTCGCGCTGTCCTGCGATCCTCCCCCGCCTTCCTTTTCGTCTTGCTGGCCTCCACCGGCGAGACCGCCCACGAGGCCTTGCGCCTGCTCCGCTACCTGCTCCGTAGTGTCCTGCGCCCCTTGCACCGCCTGAGCAGCCGCCTGGCCCACGGCGTCTTGCATGCCTCCTTCGGCTTCCCGATCCTGCTCCTCGACCCGCCACTCCTCGCCTTGTTGCGAGGTCCCGCCGGCGGTCCGCTCTTGCGCCCCTCCGGCCATGCTCGTCACGTCTTTGGCCGTGATGCGCCCGTCGGAGCCCGTGCCTTCGGTTCGGGAGAGGTCTACGCCCATCTCCTCGGCCTTCCGCCTGGCCGCCGGCGTGGCGTTCGGCTCTTGTCCCTCGGCCTGCTCCTCGTCCTGCCGCTGGCCCCCGTCGCCCTGCTCGGCAGTCTGAACCGCGGTATCCTGCCCGGCTGTCTGTCCCGCGAGGGTTTGATCCTGGCCGGTACCCCGTTCCGAAGCGTTCTGCGCCTGCTCGGTGGCTCCTCCGGTGCTGTCGTTTTCCGCCTGACCCGCCGCTTGTTCCGTGGCATCCT
>JALZNL010000316.1 GCA_030857715.1 Actinomycetota bacterium
CGGTCGTCACCTCGTCCTCGAGCTCGTCGCTGGAAGCGTCGGCGCACAGGACCTTGACGCCCGCGTGGTTGGCGGCTTCCAGCGTGGAGGCAAAGGAGTGGACGAGCTGGGTCGGCAGCTTCCTTATAAAGCCCACCGTGTCGGTTACCACGAAGTCCGGGTGGGCACCCTCGGCGCCGTTACCGGTAGCTGTACCCTCGACAAGACGGGTGGTCGTCTCCAGGGTCTCGAAGAGCCTGTCCCTGGTGGACCTTCCGGCGCCGCTCAGGGCGTTCAGAACGGTGGTCTTGCCGGCGTTGGTGTAGCCGACGAGCGCCACGGTCGGCGTGGTGCCCTCTCTGAGGCGCGCCCCCCGCACCTCCCTGCCCGTCTTCTCGCGCCTGAGCTTGCGGTTTATGGTGTCTATCCTCTCGCGGATGACGCGGCGGTCGTACTCCAGCTGCTGCTCGCCGCTCCCTCGCCTGGCCCCACCGCCTGAACCGCCCCGACCGCCGCCCAGGCGGCTGAGTTCGGGGTTGCGGCCCTTCACCCTGGGCAGCCGGTACTGGAGATCCGCCAGCTCGACCTCCAGGCTGCTCGCGGCGTCCCCGGCGTGGACCTCGAAGATGCGGATGATCAACTCCGTCCTGTCCACGACGACACTACCCGCAGCCCGCTCGAGCACCCTGGCCTGCGAGGCCGTAAGCTCGTCGTCCGTTACGACGAAGTCCGCGCCGACCTCCTCGACGAGCTCGCGCAACTCCTCCCGCTTACCCCGGCCGACGTAGCCGGCGTTGTCCCTGCGGCCCTGCTCAAGGACCCCGACGACCTCCATCCCGAGGGTTGTCGCCAGACGACCCAACTCCTCCATGTGGCGCGGCTCCCCCGCGCCCACGAGCACGGCCCTGGCTCCCGAGCCGGCCCCGTCTTCCCTATTCTCTATCTTCTCCATCATGCCTCCATTGTATCATGCATGGTATGTAAGGAAAGGGCCTCGGCCGGGCCCTCGGCTATCGAGATAATTGCCCGGCCTTCCAGGGTTCGGGCGAGCTTATCGAACCAGCGCAACTGCTTTCTCGCGAGCCGCCGGGTTCGGGTTGCGAGGCGTTCGTCGGCCTCAGTGAGAGAGATGCGGCCGGAGAGGTGATCCAGCAGCTCCCGCACGCCGATGGACTCGAGCACGGATGGGTTCACGTCCTCCCCGGCCTCCACCATCCCTTTTAGAATGGCGGCTTCCTCCAGGCCGTGTTCCACGATTTCCCTGGACCTGACGGCTATCCTCTGGTCCAGGGAATACCTCTCCGGCCGCAGGTAGACGACCCTGGTCCGGTAGGTCGGCTCGCCTTCCCAGATGGAGCCCCGCTCCTCGGCTCCCACCATTATCAGTTCCTTTTCCCTGGAAGATCTCCTGGGGTTGGAGGCTCCGGATGACTCCCGTTGCGCCCGCTCTCTCACCTCGGCGGGCACCCGCGGCGCGAGCGGCGTGCCCAGAAGTATGGCGTTCAGGTACATGCCCGTGCCAGCGTCGAGGACGAAATGGGAGCCAGATCCGGCAACCACGGCTTCGGTCGCCTCCCTGTGCCGTGCCATGGTCCAGCGCTCGGTTACGGGCACCACGCCGACGAGCTCGGCTGGCCTGCGACGGGCCTGGTTGGATATCTTCTCCAGGCCCCTGTAGATCTGCATTGAGTCCACCACTATCGTCGGGACGCTGCTGCCGAGATCTTCTTTAAGGGCATCGGCCAGGGCGTCGGCGAGCTCGCTCTTGCCGCCCGCCGTGGGGCCGCAGACCACGAGGGCTTTCTTCGCCTGGTCCATCAGGCCTCGCTCCGCGGGCCTAGCCGAGCTTCTCTTCGGGCGGGTTGCCGGCGTAGAGGACGTGGGGCCCCGCCGACTCTATCCC
Organism: Actinomycetota bacterium; assembly: GCA_030857715.1. Next base: position 1,883 of record JALZNL010000316.1, read on the forward strand.
GACCCTGACGTACTCTCCGGGGGCCGCGTCGGTCTTCAGGTGCACCGCGTGACCACTCCAGGTCTCGCCGATGGCCCTGCCTTCGTCGTTGGCGCCGTGGCGTACGTATACGTCCTCGGTGCCGCCGATCTTGCGCCGATTCCTCGCGAACGCGCTGCCCTCCACGGCGTGCAAGACCTCCATGAAGCGCCGCTGGGTCACCCCGGGAGGAATGGCCTCGCCGAGGAGGGCAGCCTCCGTCCCCGCCCTCGGCGAGAACTTGAAGACGTAGGCCGAGTCGAAGGCGCAGTCCTCGACGAGACGCAACGTCGCCTCGTGGTCCTCCTCGGTCTCGCCCGGGTGCCCGACTATCACGTCGGTGCTGAGGGTCCCGCCGGGGGCCGCCTCCCTGAAGACCTCGATCTTCCTCCTGTACCTCTCGGCTTTGTACCCGCGGTGCATGACCTTGAGCATCCTGTCTGACCCCGACTGCACAGGCAGGTGGAGCCTCTTTACGATCGTGTCCTTCTCGCCTATAACCCCGAGCGTTCGGTCCTCCATGTTGGAAGGGTGGCTTGTCGTGAACGACACCCGCGGCGCCCTGTCGGCCACGGCCTCCAGCAGGTCGCAGAACCTCTCTCCGTCATGCCTCCACGCGTCTACGGTTTGGCCGAGCAGGGTCACGTACTTCGTGCCGGTTGACACCAGCCGCTCGACTTCCTCCAGCACGCTCTCCTTGGACCGACAGACCATCCTGCCCCTCACAGTCGGTACTATGCAGTAGCTGCACTGGTAATTGCAGCCGGTCATTATCGTGACGAAGGCTGCGTGGTCTCCCTCAGTCCCCGGAAGATCCGGCGTGTAAGTCTCCTCCATCGTCGGTAAGCCCACGAATTCTGCCAACTCGTATGTATTATGAGTACCCAAGACCAGGTCTATGCCGAACTGGCGGCGGAGGGTCTCGGACTCTTCGGCGGCGCCGATGCAACCGGTGAGGGCGACCTTTTTGACGCGGCCCTCGCGGCGGAGGCGGTTGAGCTCGCCGAGGTGGCCGCGGACGCGGTCGACGGCGTTCTCGCGGACGTAGCAGGTGTTGAGGATGACGATGTCGGCGTCTTCGTAGGCAGTTACCTCGGCGTAGCCCGCGTCCAGGATCATGCGCCGGATCCGGTCGGAGTCGTGGACGTTCATCTGGCAGCCGAAGGTCCTTATGCAGGCCGTCTTGCCGGAGCCGGGCCAGCCGACGGCGGTCGGGCGGGGTTTGACGGCTAGTGGGATGGGCTTGGGCGCCCGCGTGGTCTCACTCATACTCTTCCTCCGGTTCGTAGACCCGGGCCCGCAAGGAGATCTCACCGGGACGGGACTCGAGCTTCAGGTCTTCTATCTCCAGGTACCCGGCCCTCGCGGCCCGCCTTAGTATATCCGCGATCCCGGCCGTTTCCTCCGAGCCCAGCGTGAGCACGGGCCCCCCACCCCCCACCGCCCCACGCGTCCCGCGGACTACCCCGCGTTTCTCCCCGGACGAGACCGGCCCCAGCGGCGCCACCTCTCCCCTCAGAACCCGCTGCACGGTGCGCAGCGAGACCGCGAGTCCGATGCGGCGAGACAACGCCTCCAACTCCCTCGCTTCTCCACTTGATTGTATTATGTGGTTATAAATGAGGGTGGCGAGGACCCTGGCGGGGGGTCCGTAGTAGGCGTCTGTGCGGCGTTCGGGCGGGAGGTTATGGGCGAAGGTCTGGAGGACGGAGCGGAGGTTGCTCTTGGAGGGGCGGGTTTCGGATTGGAGGGCCCGCTCGGGCAGGATCTCGGTGTCGAAGGTGGCGCGTATGGCGGTGGGGGACGACGGGGAGAGGACCTCGGCGGCGAGGGCGGCCTGTTTTATGTGGTAGAGGGAGAGGCCGGCCCCGTGGGGGGCTACGCGGCCGGAGAGGTCCACGACGGGATCGAGGTGGCGGGTCGTGACGCCGGGGTCGAAGACGAGGTCGCTGTACGGGTCCGGAATGCCGTGGCCGTCGTCGAGGACGGTGAGGGTCCGGAAGCGGCGGCGGGTCAGGGTCGAGGCGACCAGGACGTTGCGGGCCCCGGCGTCGCGGGCGTTGCGGAGGAGCTCGGCGAGGGCGT